>DJPV01000009.1:53923-66600 GCA_002437435.1 Lachnospiraceae bacterium UBA6403
GTTATGGCTGATGCATTAAATCCTGCATTTACAGCAGCAACACAGTGGTTTGAGAGAACACTGGATGATTCCGCAAATAAGCGTGTATCCGTACCGGAAGCTTTCCTTGCAATTGATGGTATCTTAGACCTGTACCTGAATGTAGTAGATGGTCTGGTTGTATATGATAAGGTTATCTACCAGAGATTCATGAAGGAGATTCCATTTATGGCAACTGAGAACATCATGATGGATGCCGTAAAACGTGGCGGCAACCGTCAGGAGCTGCATGAACTTATTCGTGAATATTCCATGCAGGCAGGCGCAACTGTAAAGAAAGAGGGCAAGGAAAATAACCTTGTTGATCTGATCGCAGCAGATCCTGCATTTGGCATGACCAAGGAAGAGATCGAAGCTATCCTTGAGCCAAAGAATTTTGTCGGACGCGCACCGGAGCAGACCGAAGAATTTATCACAGAGGTTGTAAAGCCGGTACTTGATGCAAATAAGGATGTACTTGGCATGACTGCTGAGATTAATGTATAAGAATTAAATACTCCACACAGAGATATATAAAATATGCCCCTGCATTAACGTGTTGCGGTTTCTGTTCGGCGCACATACCTGATTCGTAAATACTTCTGTGCTAACTCGCCTTCGGCTCAGACAAGCACTCGTATTTACTGGTAATGTGCACCTCACGACGAAATCCTCAAAATGTTAATGCAGGGGCATATTTTATATATATTTGTGTGGGGTATTACAATAATTCCATCAACTTCATAGCGGCGATGCTCATGCCGCGCCTGCGGTCGCTGATGATGCACATGTTCCGCTTGGGGATGTGCTTCTTGAATTTTAACTGGAAGATTTCACCACGGTCAATATAGTCACCGGCGAAGTCTGCTACGATCGATCCGATTCCAAGGTTTCTCTTTGCGAACTGGGCGATCATATCGCTGGTTGCAAGCTCAAATTCAGGGGTCAGAGTGACGCCCTCATTTGCAAGAAACTGATCTACATAGGCTCTTGTACTGGTGTCATTTTCCAGACAGATAATCGAAAGCTTTTGCAGATCCTGATAGTCAAGAACTTTTCCTTTCAGGTCGTTGAATCTTGGACCGGCTATAAAGATATCCTCGATCTCCCGCGCGTTTCGAATCTCCATATTCGGATTCTGTGGGAGAGGAGTTGTAACGATACCGAAGTCGATGTTATTTGCAAATAAGTGGTCGATCGTACTGGGGGTCGGAGCATTTGTTACATGCACCTTGATGCCGGGATAGAGCTGGTGGAAGCGTTCGAGATGCGGAAGCAGATAGAACTGGAGGGTCATATCACTGGCTCCGATTCGGATCTCGCCGGTTTCTAAGTGCATCAGTCTGGCAAGCTGCTGCTCGCCCATAGAGATTGCTTCGTATCCTTCGGCTACATGTTTGTAGAGCAGTTCGCCTGCGCTGGTCAGGGATACTCCTTTTTTCGTCCGGATGAACAGGCTGATACCGATTGCCTGTTCTAAGGATTTGACTGCCTGACTGACAGCTGGCTGGGATACGCACAGTTCCTTTGCAGCAGCAGAGATGCTCGCTGTCTTTGCAACATAATAGAAGATCTTATAATATTCATAATTAATATTCATAAATCAAACTCCTGATTAATTTTATTACAGATAATTGTAAAAACGTTATTTAGGATTATGCATACATATTCGTATATCGTATCCATGATATTAAATGATGTATCCGTGATATCAAATATAGAAATTCAATTATGCTAATTGTTATATTTAAAGTGTAAAGCAAATCGATGTAATTGTAAAGAATAAATATAAGAATAACTTATGTTATATATAAATAATATCGATTTTACTTATAACACATACATGCTATAATGTATAGGTAATTGAGTTCAGTTCCAGAAGATATTTCTGGGAAAATGCCATGAAAGCGAGGATGAAAAATATGGTAAGAGCGGTTGTCGGAGCCAACTGGGGCGACGAAGGAAAAGGTAAAATAACAGATATGCTGGCGGAAACATCTGATATTATTGTCAGATTCCAGGGCGGTGCAAATGCAGGCCATACAATTGTAAATGACTATGGTAAATTTGCATTACACACGCTTCCGTCCGGTTGTTTCTATGATCATACAACAAGTGTTATCGGAAATGGTGTAGCATTAAATATCCCGGTTCTGTTCAAAGAGTTGAACAGCATTGTAGAAAAGGGAGTTCCAATGCCAAAGATCCTGATCTCAGACAGAGCACAGATGGTTATGCCATATCACATTCTGTTTGATAAGTATGAGGAGGAGAGACTGGCTGGTAAGTCATTTGGATCTACAAAGTCAGGTATTGCACCATTTTATTCAGACAAATATGCAAAGATCGGTTTTCAGGTCAGCGAACTGTTTGATACAGAGGAAGAACTGAAAGATAAGATCAGCAGAGTTATTGCATCTAAGAATGTTCTTCTTGAGTATCTGTATAAGAAGCCACTTCTTACAGTAGATGAAGTATATGCTACATTAATGGAGTACAAGGCTATCGTAGAGCCATATGTATGTGATGTATCAGCATATCTCCATGAGGCAATCAAAGCAGGAAAGACGATTCTGTTAGAAGGTCAGCTTGGAACATTAAAGGATCCGGATCATGGTATTTATCCTATGGTTACATCTTCATCCACACTGGCTGCTTATGGTGCGATCGGTGCCGGTATTCCTCCATATGAGATCAAGCAGATTGTAACAGTAGTAAAGGCATATTCAAGTGCTGTAGGTGCAGGTGAATTTGTCAGCGAGATCTTCGGAGATGAAGCAGATGAGTTAAGACGTCGTGGTGGTGACGGTGGTGAGTATGGTGCAACAACCGGACGCCCAAGACGTATGGGATGGTTTGACTGTGTAGCTTCCAAGTATGGCTGCCGTATGCAGGGAACAACAGATGTAGCATTTACCGTACTTGATGTATTGGGTTATCTGGATGAGATTCCTGTATGTGTTGGATATGATATCGATGGTGAAGTGACAACAGACTTCCCTACCACACCAAAGTTAAAGAAAGCAAAGCCTGTATATGAGGTTCTTCCGGGATGGAAGACAGATATCCGTGGTATCAAGAACTACGAGGATCTTCCGGAGAACTGCAGAAACTACATTGAGTTCATCGAGAAGCACATCGGATATCCGATCACTATGGTTTCAAATGGACCAAAGAGAACTGACATTATCTACAGAAATAAATAATAAAAAAATAGCGATGACGGCATTTGCTTGCACAAATCCGTTATCGCTATTTTTTTATGCAGGGCTCTTTTGACAACGCTTCAACATCGCCGGTGTCTCCTGACCGAACTTGCGGCGAAGATGTTTCACAACATAGATATAGGCAGGAATCAGGAAGAGGTCTGCAAATACCCAGGCGAGTGGACTGCCAAGTGCAACAAAGATATATCCGAATTTTGGAACCAGTATGAAGCCTGCGATCGTACGCGCCACCATTTCGCAGATACCTGCGATAATGGCAAAAGCGGAATATCCAAGCCCCTGAATCATGAACCGGACGATATTTACAAGCGCAAGCAGGATATAAGCCCCGGAGTTGCCAAGCAGGAAATAATATACAAGTTTAATGATTTCTGTTTCTTTCGCGTCAAGGAAAAGCAGTGCCAGATTCTTGCCAAATAACAGGATAAATACAAACGCAAAAATGGCATAGGCAATACCAAGCTTGATACATGCCTTTAATCCGGCATCCACACGATCCATTTTCTTAGCACCGACATTTTGTCCGCCGTAGGTCGCCATTGTTGAGCCCATGGCATCAAATGGACAGCAGAGGAACATGGAGATCTTTGTTCCGGCTGATACGGCAGCGATAACAGCTTCCCCCATGGAATTAACTGCAGCCTGAAGGATAACACTGCCGATCGCTGTGATCGAGTACTGAAGTCCCATAGGTACACCCATACCGCATAAGGTCAGACAATGGTGCATACTGAATGTCCAGTCCTTTTTCGTGAAATGGAGATATCCGAGCTTCTTACACATATAGATCAGACAGCCAGCACCGGAGATTGCCTGTGCAACAACGGTTGCAACAGCGGCGCCGGCAACCCCCATCGGATGTACCAGCAGGATATCCAGTATGATATTTAACAGAGAGGATGCGATCAGACAGACAACAGGGGTTACACTGTCGCCGAGAGAACGCAGGATACCGGAAACCATATTATAAAGGAAAGTTGCAGGTATTCCCATAAATACGATAAATATATAGATAAATGCCTGATCAAGGATGCTGTCCGGTGTCTTCATCCAGATCAGAATATTTCTGGTAAGAATGCCGACAGCAACTGTCATAACAGCTGCAAAGAAGATCGAAGCCCAGACACAGTTTGTAATGTATTTCTTCATATTATCAGTATCCTTTGCACCAAATGCCTGAGCAACCGGGATGGCAAAACCATTGCAGACACCGATGCAGAAGCCAAGTATCATAAAGTTGATCGATCCGGTTGAGCCGACGGCCGCAAGTGCATCAACGCCCAGAAATTTACCAACGATGATCGTATCGACCATGTTATAAAATTGCTGGAATAAAAGTCCAAATAATAATGGCAGACCAAAGTTCAGAATCAGTTTCATAGGATTGCCTTCAGTCAGATCCTTGGAACCGTTAATTTTTTTCAGTAAGTTTTTCAATGATTTTACCTCCTTGTGTTAGTTTAGTCGTTGCGAACAGTTTATTTACGAATCATACTGACATTGCCAACAGGGAACGCTTCCGCTCGTTGAGTCCTGCAGCGGTACTAAGATGCCGCTTATGCGCCATCGAGTACCGGCGGACTCAAATGTCCCTGTATTGGCAAGTCGTATGATTCTATTAAATAAACTGCCCGCAACGACTTTCATATTCTAAATGCATACTGGATATTACTTCTTTTTATAAGAAAAATCAATCTGGTAAAAATCATGTTTTTTGTCGGAGGTTTTAGTACAAAATGTCATGTTTACTCCGGCTTGCTTTTTACGGCAGTAGAAAATATAATAGAGAGCAGGAAAATATACAGAAAGAATGAGGAAAATACATGCAGCATACCGTAAAGAAAAACAGAGCAACCAGAATTGCATACCGGATGGTGGGTGTCTTTTTTGTTGCCATCGGTGCAGCATTTATCCTGTTAATGATCAAAACACATGGCAGTACCGGCGGTCGTATATTTAAACTGGCATTTGGACTTGCACTTGCAGCATATGGATTGATGCTGGTAAAATCATCATTTCGCAAATCTGCATTTGATCTTACTTATCGCTTTGAAGATGATGAATTGGTAATAGAAAAAGGAAGAAAATCCTATCATACACCGTACGATAAGATCACAAATGTAAATCTGGTCATCCCTGATCCACATATGCCATATTACATATTAAAGATAGATATAGGAAAAGAGCAATTCGTACTGCCGTTCAGCGGCAAGCGTGAGAAGTGTGATGCGATCTATTATCATTTGTTAAAAAAGATGGGCATTTATCAGGAAAGTGAGACAGAATCAGATGAGTAGGATATAAATGATAAAGGATGGCAGATAAAAACAGTGATAAGAAAATAAAAATGACAGTTGATAACGTGACAGAAAGAAGGCAAACACATGAAAGAAAAAATCCTTGCGCTGCTTCGGACAGGCAGCGATTATATATCCGGGCAGGCAATCTGTGAGAAATTAGGAGTCTCAAGAACCGCTGTCTGGAAAAATATCAATGCCTTAAAGGCGGAAGGCTACATTATAGATGCGGTAAATAATAAAGGCTATCGTCTGGTCGGAGAGCCGGATATCGTTACGAAAGAGAAGATAGAGGCAGCACTCACAACATCGGTGATCGGCAAAGAACTGTATTATTATGATGAGACGGACTCTACGAATATACGGGCAAAGCTTGCAGGAGAAACAGATGGAACACACGGAGCATTATTTGTTGCAAACGAACAGAATGCAGGACGTGGAAGAAGAGGAAGGGCATGGAGCACCCCAAAGGGAACCAGTATAGCCATGACATTTCTGCTCCGCCCGGATGTGCCGATCGAGAATGTATCCAGACTTACGATCCTGTCAGCACTCGCAACCGCACGTGCTCTTGCCGATACAGCGGGCTTGCAGGCGCAGATCAAATGGCCAAATGATGTTGTAGTTGGCGGCAAGAAGATCTGTGGTATTCTTACGGAGATGAGTTCAGAAGGTATGGATATCAAATATGCAGTTGTAGGTATCGGCATCAATGTATCCATGCTGGAATTTCCGAAAGAACTGGCAGACAAGGCGACATCGATCAAGCTGGAAAATGGAAACGGCTGTGACAGAAGCAAACTGGTCGCCAGTGTGGCAAATCATTTTGAAGAGCTGTATGATGCATTTGTCAAATGTCAGGATCTTCAGTTCATGCTGGATGAATACAATTCCATCCTCGTAAATAAAGATGAACAGGTCTATGTGATCGAGGGTGACAACCGGACAGAATATACAGCCCTCGGACTTGCACCAAATGGAGGACTTCGTGTGAAAGATAAAGATGGACAGGAGTCGATCATCATATCCGGTGAAGTGTCAGTGCGTGGAATTTACGGATATGTGTAAAAAACTTTCAAAAAACTGGAAATAGCAACATTTTTCATGTATAATTCTAGGCGTGTATAAAAATAAGTAAGTAATTAGAAATATAATAAAAGAACATGGAGGAACGAGCAAGATGGAAAAAATTCAAATGACTACCCCTTTAGTAGAAATGGATGGAGATGAGATGACCAGAATTCTCTGGAAGATGATCAAGGATGAACTGATCTACCCATTTATCGATCTGAAATCCGAGTATTACGATCTGGGACTTGAATATAGAAATGAGACAAATGATCAGGTGACATTTGACTCAGCATATGCAACACAGAAGTATGGCGTAGCTGTTAAATGTGCGACGATCACACCAAATGCTGCACGTATGACAGAGTACGATCTGAAAGAAATGTGGAAGAGTCCAAATGGAACAATCCGTGCGATTCTTGACGGAACGGTATTCCGTACACCAATCATCGTAAAGGGCATTGAGCCATGTGTAAAGAACTGGAAGGCACCTATCACAATTGCAAGACATGCGTATGGTGATGTATATAAGAATGTAGAGATCAAGGTTCCGGGTCCTGGTAAAGCTGAACTAGTATTTACAGGTGCAGATGGTACAGTGATCAAAGAGACGATCCATGAATTCGACGGACCGGGTGTGATCCAGGGACAGCACAACATCAACAAGTCAATCGAAAGCTTTGCAAGATGCTGCTTCAACTATGCACTGGATATCAAGCAGACAATCTGGTTTGCAACCAAGGATACGATTTCAAAGAAATACGACCATACATTCAAAGATATCTTTCAGGAGATCTTTGATAAAGAATACAAAGAGAAATTCGATGCAGCAGGTATTGAATATTTCTATACACTGATCGATGATGCTGTAGCAAGAGTTATGAAGTCCGAGGGTGGATTCATCTGGGCATGTAAGAACTACGATGGTGACGTAATGAGCGATATGATCTCATCTGCATTTGGTTCACTGGCTATGATGACATCCGTACTGGTTTCCCCAGATGGAAAATATGAGTACGAAGCTGCACACGGAACTGTTCAGAGACATTACTACAAGTATTTAAAGGGCGAAGAAACATCCACAAACTCTGTTGCAACAATCTTTGCATGGACAGGTGCACTCAGAAAACGTGGTGAGCTTGATGACATCGACGCTCTGGTTGAGTTTGCAAATAAGCTTGAAAAAGCAACGATCGCAACGATCGAATCCGGAAAGATGACAAAGGATCTTGCACTTATCACAACCCTTGAGAATCCAACTGTATTAAACAGCGAGAACTTCATCAAGGCAATCCGTGAGACCTTGGAGGGCATGTTATAAAATAACTATAAAAATGTTGTTTTTATAATATGATTTGAGTATAATAAATATAAGAATAGAGATATTCTCGATGAAAGAGCATCGTTAAAAGTTGGGCTGCAAATGGAGCAGGGTAAAAAATCCATTTCATTAGATATCTAAATTGATATCGAGCCGTGCAATCAGGATATGGTTGTAGTCCACGCGGGGGACTTAATGATTCCCACGCCGATTTAGATATCTTAACTGGATATCGAGGCTGACAACCAGCATAAAACTCTTTATGAAGAATACAAAGAGGAGTGTGGTTTTCATCACACTCCTCTTTGCATATGATGAGGTGTGAATGGCTACAAAGACAGATAAGAATAAAACTATTCCAGATTGTGTGAAGCATTTAATAAATAGTGAGTTATATAACTTGAGATAAATAGAATATAAGACATAAAAAGGAAGGTAGAATGCCTTCCTTTTTATGTAGACTTGCAAACAACAGAGTTATGTGGTACACTCTAACTAATTTTGTGGTACTATAAATAAAAACCAGATAAGGAGACATACCATGGTTATTACAGACGAAACAATCGATTATGTAGGTATTCTGGCGAAGCTTGAGCTTTCCGATGAGGAGAAGGAACAGGCAAAGAAAGATATGTCAGATATGCTTGACTATGTAAGTAAGTTAAATGAACTGGACACTGAGAATGTAGAAGCAATGAGCCATACATTTTCTTATAATAATGTATTCCGTGAAGATGAAGTAACAAATGGCGACGACAGAGAGAACATGTTGTCAAATGCACCGGAGCAGAAAGAGGGCTGCTATAAGGTGCCAAGAACATTTGATTAGGAGGTAACGGACATTGGATATGATGAGTATGACAGCAGTAGAGCTTGGAAAGAAGATCAGGACCGGTGAGATCTCTGTTATGGAAGCAACCAAAGCCTGCATCGAGAATATAAAGACATATGATAAAGAATATAACTGTTTTATCACCGTAGATGAAGAAGGTGCATTAAAACAGGCAGAAGAAGTACAGAAGAAGATCGACAGCGGCGAACTGACAGGTCCGCTGGCAGGTGTGCCGATCGCGATCAAGGACAACATGTGTCAGAGTGGTGTACTTACTACCTGTGCATCCAAGATCTTATCAAACTTTGTACCAACCTATACATCAGATGCGGTTTTGAAATTAATGGAAGCAGGAGCTGTGATCGTAGGTAAGACAAATATGGACGAGTTCGCAATGGGAAGTACAACCGAGACTTCTTATTATGGCGAGACAAAGAATCCGTGGGATACAAATAAAGTTCCGGGTGGTTCTTCCGGTGGATCAGCAGCCGCTGTTGCAGCAGAAGAAGTACCATGTGCGCTCGGTTCCGATACCGGTGGATCGATCCGTCAGCCGGCAGCATTCTGTGGTGTTACAGGAATCAAGCCGACATATGGCAGAGTATCCAGATACGGTCTGGTTGCATATGGTTCATCGCTTGACCAGATCGGACCGCTTGCAAAGGACGTGACAGACTGTGCAACGATATTAGAGATTATTTCCCAGTATGATAAGAAGGATTCAACATCTGTAGAACGCACCGATAATGATTTTACAAGCGCATTAAAGGACGATGTAAAGGGTATGCGCATCGGACTTCCAAAGGACTATTTCACAGAAGGCCTTGATCCTGAGATCAAGGATGCTGTGTACCATGTAGCTGAAGTATTAAAAGAAAAAGGCGCGATCGTGGAAGAATTCGACCTTGGTATGGTAGAATATGCGATTCCTGCATATTATATCATTGCATCTGCAGAGGCAAGCTCGAATCTGGAGCGTTTCGACGGTGTAAAATACGGTTACCGTACAGCAGAGTACACAGACCTTCACAATATGTATAAGAAGACACGTTCTGAGGGATTCGGTGCAGAAGTAAAGAGACGTATCATGTTAGGTTCATTCACCCTGTCCTCCGGTTACTATGATGCATATTAT
Organism: Lachnospiraceae bacterium UBA6403; assembly: GCA_002437435.1. GTDB lineage: Bacteria > Bacillota > Clostridia > Lachnospirales > Lachnospiraceae > Coprococcus. Next base: position 63,822 of record DJPV01000009.1, read on the forward strand.
GTAAAAGCACTCAAAGTAAAAGCCCTGATCAAACAGGCATATGATAAAGCATTTGCAAAATACGATATCATCCTCGGTCCGGTTGCACCGACAACTGCACTGACCATGGGTGAATCCTTATCCGATCCGATCAAGATGTATCTGGGCGATGTATATACCGTTCCGGTCAATCTTGCAGGACTTCCGGGTATTTCCCTTCCATGCGGATATGACAGAGACGGCATGCCGATCGGCGTTCAGATGGTAGGAGATGCATTTAACGAGAAAGCAATCATTCAGGCGGCATATGCATTTGAGCAGACAAGAGAGTACAAGCAGCCTGCCGCTGTAGCAGAAAGGGGTCTGTAAGATGAGTAAAGTATACGAAACCGTGATCGGTCTGGAGGTTCATGTAGAGCTTGCAACAAAGACGAAGATATTCTGCGGCTGCAGTACCGCATTTGGTGGTGCACCGAATACACATACATGTCCGGTCTGTACCGGTATGCCGGGTTCCCTTCCGGTACTGAATAAAGGGGTAGTAGAAAAAGCAGTTGCTGTCGGGCTTGCAACCAATTGTACGATCACACAGAACTGTAAATTTGACCGTAAGAATTATTTCTATCCGGATAACCCGCAGAACTATCAGATCTCCCAGCTTTATTACCCGATCTGCAGAAATGGTAAAGTAGAGATCGAAGTAGAGGGCAAGAAGAAATTCGTAAGGATTCATGAGATCCATATGGAAGAGGATGCAGGTAAACTGGTGCATGATCCATATACAGACAGCTCCCTGGTTGATTTCAACCGTTCCGGTGTACCTCTGATTGAGATCGTATCTGAGCCGGATATGCGTTCTGCGGAAGAAGTAATCGCTTATCTTGAAAAATTACGTCTGATCATCCAGTATCTTGGAGCATCAGACTGTAAGTTAAATGAAGGTTCGATGCGTGCCGATGTCAACCTGTCTGTCCGTGAAGTCGGAGCAGAAGAATTCGGAACAAGAACAGAGACAAAGAACCTGAACTCATTCAAGGCTATCGCCCGTGCGATCGAGAATGAGAGAGAACGTCAGATCGACCTGATCGAATCAGGAGAAAAGGTCGTACAGGAGACCAGAAGATGGGATGATACCAAGGAATATTCATATCCGATGCGTTCCAAAGAGGATGCACAGGATTACCGTTATTTCCCTGATCCTGATCTTGTGCCGGTACAGATCAGTGACGAGTGGATGGAGGAGATCCGAAGCCGTCAGCCGGAATTCCGGGATGAGAAGAAGATCCGGTATAAAGAGGAGTATGATATACCAGACTATGATATAGATATCATTACAAATACAAAGAAGATGGCAGACCTTTTCGAGGCGACGATCGCACTTGGAGCAAATCCAAAGAAGGTATCCAACTGGCTGATGGGAGAGACCATGCGTTTGATGAAAGAACATTCCATCGATGCAGATGAGCTGTCATTTAGCGCAGAGCACCTTGCAAAGCTGATCCAGATGGTAGATGCGAAAGCCATCAACAGCAATGTTGCAAAGGAAGTATTTGAGAAGATATTTACAGATGATATCGAGCCTGAAAGTTATGTAAAAGAACATGGACTTGCAACCGTAAATGACGAGGGCGCGCTTCGTAAGGTCGTAGAAGAAGTTATCGCAAACAATCCAAAAGCGATCGAGGATTTCCGTGGCGGAAAAGAAAAAGCACTCGGCGCACTGGTTGGACAGACCATGAAGGCTATGAAGGGCAAGGCAGATCCGGCATCCGTAAATCAGATGCTCCGTGAGCTGTTAAAATAGTCGATACCAATAGAAAAAATGATGAGAACACAGGTGGCATATCCACCTGATGACCACCTGTTATGGTGGAATGGAGATTGATATGGAAGAAACCAGACATGTGAGAAAGAGAGACATTTACAAACGTATTATCACATTTTCAGAAGGCGTGCTTCTGTTAGCAGCGGAAGTGCTGTTATTTGCAAGGATGTGGTATACCGAATACGCAGAAAATACCCAGGCCATTCAGATTCCGTTCTGGAACAAAGGTAACTGGGCGGTAATCGGTATGTATGCGGTTATCATTTATCTGTTTACGAAGCTGTATGGTGGTTATAAAGTAGGCTTCCTCCGGGTGATGGATGTCCTCTTTTCACAGATATTATCATTGATCTGTGCAAATATAGTAGGTTATGTTGAACTTTGTATCATTGCCAGAGATTATCTGCCGGCGCTGAACATGATCGAGCTGACAGTGCTGGAGATCATAGTTATATTTATATGGGTATTTGTCTGTAGGATGATGTACCGCAAATTCTATCCGCCAAGACACTTACTGCTTGTCTACGGATATAAGACACCAACCGAATTTATTGACAAGATCAATGCCAGAAAAGACAAATATATCATTGCTGACCGTATCCATGTCAGTGAAGGTGAGAAAGCATTAAAAGAAAAAATCTTACAGTATGATGGTGTTATCCTTTGTGAGACAAAGGCATATATCAGAAATGAACTGGTAAAATACTGTTTCGAGCATTCAATACGTTCGTATGTAGTGCCGAAGTTATCGGATATCATTATCCTTGGAGCAGAGCCAATCCATTTATTTGATACACCATTGTTATTATCCAGAAATCAGGGATTGACAGGAGAAGATATGATCTTCAAACGTCTGATGGATATTATCGTTTCCCTGATCATGATCATTATCTTTTCACCATTTATGATCCTGATCGCATTGGCGATCAAGCTCTACGACAGAGGTCCTGTATTCTATAAGCAGGATCGTCTGAC
>DJPV01000006.1:0-720 GCA_002437435.1 Lachnospiraceae bacterium UBA6403
ATAGCCAAGTTCTGCTCCGGCAGCCTGATATGCGTAGTAAGCACCAAGGGATGTCCAGTGATGGTCGGTACGATAATAGATATACTCACTATCATGTTCCTTTAATGCATTATATATATTGATCGGAGTTACACCGGACAGTTCGTTATAACAGGATTCAATCATGTCTTTTTGATTAATCGATACATTCTTAACAGCCTCAGGCAGCAGGGTCTCTCCGTAGATACCGACAGAGGTCGGACACAGCATGAAGTAGGTTGGAATATCCGGGTGCTTTGCAGCGAAGCTGTTTATAACGGTAATATCAGTCTGAATCTTATCAGCATCATATGCGGCGCCGATGTCATCATAATCTGACAGTACCTGCATCATCTGATCATCTTTTATAAATACAGTTGAAATCTCTGTTTTTCCCATCAACCGTTCCGAATCATTCATGGCTGAGATCCATTGTTCTCTGCCATAGAACCGGTCTGAGAACCAGGCATCAAAACCGTTCATAAATGTCTCGTCCTTGATGGAGGAAAGACTGACAGTTGGAAATTCCGACAGATAACGATTTTCATTTTCGGAAAAAGGCGCCTTCTCTTTTGGCAGCTTAACAAGTGTCAAAATGGGAAGTGCAATGATGATACATGCAAATATGATAATTCCGATTTTTTTATGCATAAGGGCTCACCTCTAAAAATTCTATAAACATACAACAGCCATGCCAATTTC
>DJPV01000006.1:738-5094 GCA_002437435.1 Lachnospiraceae bacterium UBA6403
CGGCTCGGTTTGCGGCATTCGCCGTATACCATCTGATCCTTGCAAAGTTACCTGTGAGCAAGCTCACGGTGACTTTGCAAAGTCTCATCTGGTGCATGGCTCGGTTTTAAAAGTTAAAGTATAAAAACGGGTTATAGCTTGCGTTGACAAGGTATGCGGTGGAAAGCAGCATCAGAACTGCCATCAAAATGACACTTCCGTAATTGCCGACAGCCGGAACTTTGTCTGCGAGCTTAACAGCCAGCTTCTTTGGCAGATCCGTAGAACCGATGATTGCAACAATGAATAACAATCCAAAGTTTACAAGGATATATACGGTATAACTGTCGTAGAAGTTACTGCCAAAGTGGAACATTCGTCCCATATAGGAGAATGCCTGCGCAATCGTTGATGTATCAAAGAGTACCCATCCAAGCATGACGAGAACGATCGCATAAACATGTTTTATAATAGAAGGAATCTTTGTAAAGATGTCCTGCTTTCCTGCTTTTGTCAGTGCGGTTGTAACCAGTTTTTCTATAATGATCAGAACACCGTACAGAGAACCCCACAGAATGAAGTTCCAGCTTGCACCATGCCAGACACCGGTTAAGAACCAGACAACTGCGGTGTTGAATATCGTACGGGCAAGTCCCTTGCGGCTTCCGCCGAGAGGAAAATATACATAGCTTTTGAACCAGCCGGAGAGGGTCATATGCCATCTGCGCCAGAACTCACTGATACTCTTGGACATATACGGATAATTGAAGTTCTCCGGAAAATGGAAACCAAGCATCTTGCCCAGACCGATCGCCATATCAGAATAACCGGAAAAATCAAAATAAATCTGTAAGGTATAAGCGGCAATACCAAGCCATGCAGTTGCAACCGGAAGCTCGGATAAGTTCATAGCCTTGACATTTGTCCAGACAACACCGATATTATTTGCGATCAGAACCTTCTTGCCAAGACCGACTGCGAAACGGAGAACACCGTCCCAGATCAGGTCGATATCGATCACACGTTCATCCAGTTCGGCAGCCACATCTTCATAACGGACGATCGGTCCAGCCACGATCTGTGGAAACAGTGTGACAAAGGCTGCAAAGGTGATTGGATTCTTCTGAACAGAGATGTTCTTCCGGTACAGGTCGATCGTATACGACATGGACTGGAAAGTGAAGAAGCTGATACCGATCGGAAGCAGAGAGGTCGGTGAACCATAGTGCGTTCCGAATATGTTATTAATATTTTCAATGATGAAATTGCTGTATTTGAAAAATCCAAGCAAAGACAGATTCATGACCATCGATACGATCAGTGCAAGCTTTCGCAGAGCCTGACGGTCGCCTGCCTTATAAATGACCAGACCTGCAAAATAATCGATCATTGTCGATGCGATCAGTACAAATACATAGATTGGTTCGCCCCATGCATAGAAGAACAGACCGCTGATCAGGATGAACAGGTTCCGTAACTGCTTCGGGACAATATAATAGATAACCAGTGTAACCGGTAAAAATATATATAAAAACGTCAAACTGGAAAAGACCATGTGATACCCCAACTAACTTCATTATTATGTCGACTTCTGTCGCCGTAACAATTATAAAGTTAACATATGGTGGTGTCAATCAGATTAAATATTAAATATTTGTGAGAGAATGGCTAAGAAACGGGAAAACGAATTCTTGCATTTGTATTATCAGCAGCGATGATGGCATCCGGTATCAATATGCCGGCTGTAACAGCATTTGCACAGGATAATGATGAAATGATTACTATGGAAACAGTAACGAAAAAAGCAACAGTTACAGATGCAGACGCGTTGGATTCCGTATCAGATGATAAAGCTACGGATACAACCGATGATCAGAAAGAATCCATAATCGTTACAGAAGGACAGGATTTCAAGGTTGAATATGATGAGGATAGCGGATACGCAACAAAGAGCTTCATATTTACGCCGGAAGCGGATGGCAATTATGTATTGTTTACACCATATAAATTGCAGGGCGGCGGCTATGCATTGAGTGTGCTGGATGATCAGGGAGAAACACAGCAGAGGATAGGAAACACAGTAAGAAGTAATGAGTATATGGCAGATACTTTTGCATTTGAAAAAGGCAAATCATATACTATGGAATTTCGTAATATTTTGGTAGCCAGTAATACACTTCGGATTGTAAAAGAAAACAAACCGGTCAGTGCTGAGCTTTCTATTGATCGTAGTCTTCCCGGTATGGAAAATGAATATTCGAATTTATATATTGTGCCATATATTAAGGCATCAGTAACTTATGCAGATAACACTACAGGTGAATTAAAGACTTCTATGCTTATGGATAATGGAATGGATGCATATGGCAATCTGTATAGATTATTTGCATATACAGATGAAAATAGTTGGACATATGAGGTATTTGAAGGAAGCGTTTCTTATGTAAAAGATACAGAAACAAAGTTAGCATTAGGATATCAGGATCCGAAGAATAAAGATTACACGAAGCTTAAAGAGTGTAAAGTTTCATATAAAACAATTGATGAGGCAGATCTGGATACGATCAAGGAAGGTAAGAATACAATATATAAAGATACCTGGTATAAAATAACCGTTCCATACACGGCAACCATCATAAGCGATAATAACTTTTCTTCATATGATAGTATATTTACATATAGAAATGGACAAATGGTTCGAAATGCGTTGGATACAGATACAAAGCTTTATAAAGGGGTTACTTATTATATATATAGTAGCTTCGATTATGATGAAGCTTTGGAAGCTTATCCAACTACAGCAGAAGTTAATTTTACCTTTAATAAGGTCAATTCACCAGAAATCACATTAGGTGAAGATTTTGAAATTGAACACAAGGATGATAAATATCGTACATCTGATACATATACATTCACACCGAAAGAGGATGGAAACTATGTATTATTTACCCCATGTGAATATATGGAAGGTTGTAGTCTGGGTATTAGTGTTGTTGATGTTAATACAGCAGATGAGGTTATGTCGGTTTCTAAATCAAACAGAAGAGGAATAGCAGCGAATACATATGAGCTGAAGAAAGATTGTATATACAGTATTTCATTTGCCAGATATGATTCAGAAGCATCAAATAGTGAAACATTTCGTCTGGTTAAGGAGAATAAGCCTGTAAGTGCTGAGATTACCATGAACCGGACAATTCCATATGATGTAAGTCATTGGATATATATCCTTCCGTATATTTCACTTACTATGACATATGAAGATGGCAACAGTAAAAAAATTGATCTCACAAAGAGTGCAGATATCAGTAATGACCAGATAGATGAATATGGTAATCTTTATTGTTTATTTATGTCAGCAGAAAACCACATATGGACGGATAATACATTTGGCGGATTAGTTGATAGTAATGAATCAAGATTAGCAGTTGGTTATAATGACAGGAAAAATGATAAATATATAAAACTTGGAGAATGCAGTATTATTCATAAGCCGATTGCAGAAGCGAATCTGGATACCATTTCGATTGGACGAAATACAGTGCAGGGATCAAACTGGTATCAGTTCACAGCACCGGAAACCGGATATATGGATATAAGTACATCGGGAATATTTGATTCAGAACCTATTGTAAAAGGGATGCTGGATGGAAAGCAGGTACAGCTGGATATGACATCTACCTTATTTATCAAAGATAAAATATATTATATCTGGTTGGAATTCAAAACAAAAGATGAGAGTATGACTTATAAAGGGGATGTGGATATTAAGTATACTGACATGTCCTCTCTGCCGGAAATGACACTTGAACGAGAACATAATATAGATATTAATAGTAATAAGACAACATTTTACCGATTCACAGCACCGGGAGACATACAATCAGTCCGGTTTAATCTCAAATCAGATATCGAATTTTCATATAAGATTTATGATCAGACAGGAAAGACGGTCATATCAAATAATGGAAAGACCGAAGAGCACAATACTATAGATGTAATCGGCGGGCAGACATATATCCTGTCTGTAAAAGCAGATAATCGTGATAATATAGAAGAAGGGGTTCAGGGAAGCTGTACTTGTGTGATTCAAGATATTGAGCGACGCTTTAATGATCTCGCGGAGATTAAGGAAGGAACAACAGCGATTCATTACGGAGATAATGATATTACCTATAAGGAATATGTATTTACACCGGGAAAAAGCGGAAAATATATATTTAAAATAGATACATCCGTAGAGACATATACAGGAATAAAAGATACATCCGAGAACGATCTGAATTATACAAATGGTACAAAGAAATTGATAATGGATTGTAATCTGGAAGAGGGTAAGCATTACAGATTTTATGTAAAACTTCAGAATGGTAAAGG
>DJPV01000006.1:5128-8940 GCA_002437435.1 Lachnospiraceae bacterium UBA6403
AATGTCTCGATCGAAAGAGACATTTATGCTGAGAAGGTAATTACAGGTCTTGAGATTATCAGATATGATAAGACGGTATATGAGATAGATGCCGTGAATCTGGAGAAATCTATTAATTATATAAAAAATGGACTCCATTATAAAATTACATATGATGATGCAACAACACGGATGATCGATGAAGACGGAACTTATCAGGCAAATGATGTAACGGTTAATATGACATATTTAGAAAATCAGGGTATTAAAGTGATACTTTCAGCAAAAAATGGAAAGGTTGTAAGTTCAGAGTTTATAATTCCATTTGCAGATCTGGAAGAGGTGCCGCGAGTTGATTTTAAGGAGAATGGAATAACTCTTCCAATTACAGCAGGTATTGGTCAGTATGTATATAAGTTTACAGCTCCGGTTACCGGATATTATGCTTTTGCAGGTGATACAGAAAGCGAGGACGATGATGGATTTTATGGAAATATTTATAATGCGAAGGATCTTACAGATTCCTTATGGCTTGCCAGAGATCTGCTTAAAGCCGGTGAAACATATTATGCATGTGTATATACCTATGATCCGGAATGTAAAATAACACTTGTCGGAACTCCGGAAATCAAAGAAGAAGCAACCTGTGAAAAAACGGGAATAAAGATCGTATCAAAGAAAAAGGGCAATGAAGATATTCCTTGGTATGAACTTGAAGAAGAAGTTATTCCGGCTCTTGGTCATGTTGATGCTCCTGCATGGGAAGTAACCAAGGCGACAGCAAAGGCAGCAGGAGAGAAAGTTCTGAAATGTTCAAGATGCGGCAAGGTTACTAAGACAGAAACCATTCCTGCAATTCAGTCGGTTACACTTGAAACAACATCATATACTTATGATGGTAAGACAAAGACACCTGTAGTCGTAGTAAAAGACACAAATGGAAATGCAATCACTGCATCGAATTATACAGTATCCGGTGGTGAGAGCAGAACAGATGCAGGAACTTATAAGATAACGGTTACCTTTAAGAATGATTATGAGGGCAGTAGTTCTGTAAACTTTACGATCAAGAAAGTGACACCAAAGCTTAAGGTTACAGTTAATAAGTCCACTATCATAGCGGGGAAAAATGTAAAACTCACTATAAAGGGAGCGAAAGGAAAAGTCAGCTATACAACATCAAATAATAAGATAGCAACTGTATCCAAGAAAGGAAAAGTAACCGCTAAAAAAGCAGGAAAAGTTGTGATCACCGTGAAGTCCGCTGCAACAGCAAATTACAATGCTGCAACTGCAAAGATTACAATAAAGGTAAAGCCTAAGACAACCTCGATCAGTAAAGTAACTTCACCGGATAAAGGACAGATAAAGATAACCTGGAAGAAGAACAAAACCGGTGATGCTTATGAACTTCAGTATTCAACCAGTAAGAAATTTACCAAGGCTAAAACCAGGACAGTAAAGGTATCCAAGAACAGCACTACATCAAAAACAATCAAGAAGTTAAGTGCCGGAAAGAAGTACTATGTAAGAATGCGCAGCACCGACAAATCCGGCAAGCTGACATCTGCATGGAGCACAGTAAAGAACGTAACAACAAAGAAGAAATAATGAGATAATTTAGCTGGCATGAAGGAATGCTAAGGAATAGTTAATGTAAGGCTGTTTGTCGATTTATAAAAAAGCTCCCCCTTATAACATTAGTGAGGATTTCGTAATGAGATGCATATACGAGCAAATGTGAGTGCCTGTCTGAGCCTGAAAGGCGAGTTGGCACAGGAACATTTGCGAATCACGTATATGCAGATCATAGAAACCGCAACGAGTTTAAGGGGGAGTTTTATGTTTATAAATCGACAATAGCCGTACAGGTCCGTCTACCGGATAGCGTCTTTCATGCTTTTAACATAATCCCTGATGTAAGGCACGCAGTCCCTGCCATACTTGGCGCAGAGCTTGACGATGGCAGAGCCGACGATTACGCCGTCAGCATGAGCAGCCATTTCCTTTGCCTGTTCCGGTGTGGATATTCCGAAGCCAATCGCACATGGAGTATCCGTAGCAGCTTTGACCAGCTTGGTCATAGCACCGATATCGGTCGTGATCTTGCTTCTTGTTCCGGTAACACCGAGAGAAGAAACACAGTAGATAAATCCATTTGCTTCCTTTGCGATCATGCTGATCCGGTCATGGGAGGTTGGTGCGATCATGGATACCAAATCCAGATCATACTTCTTACAGATACCGTCGAACTCATCCTTTTCTTCATAAGGGATATCCGGCAGGATCAGTCCGTCGATGCCGATCTCCTTACAAATGCTGATAAATTTTTCAGAGCCGTAAGAGAAGACAACATTTGCATAAGTCATAAATACCATAGGAATGGTGACTGTCTTACGGAGCTTTCTTACAAGGTCAAATACATCATTTGTCGTAACATGGTTTGCGAGTGCGCGGATATTTGCACCCTGAATAACAGGGCCTTCTGCGGTTGGATCTGAGAATGGGATACCAAGCTCGATCAGGTCTGCACCTGCTTCTACCATGGCATATACGATCTGTTCTGTTGTTTCAAGATCAGGGTCACCACATGTAACAAATGGGATGAACGCCTTTCCGTTTTTGAATGCATTTTTAATATTACTCATAGAGATCCTCCCCTCTGTATCTGGCGATGGCGGCAACGTCCTTATCGCCTCGTCCTGAAATGTTAATAACCATGATCTGGTCTTTGTCCATCTGTGGTGCAAGCTTCATTGCATAGGCAACCGCATGAGCACTCTCGATCGCAGGGATAACACCTTCGATCCTGGACAGATATTCAAATGCTTCAACAGCTTCATCATCCGTAACAGCGACATATTCTGCTCTGCCGATGTCATGCAGGTATGCATGTTCCGGTCCGATTCCCGGATAGTCAAGACCTGCTGAAATAGAATAAACCGGTGCGATCTGTCCGAATTCATCCTGACAGAAGTAGGACTTCATACCATGAAAGATACCAAGTCTTCCGGTATTGATCGTTGCGGCTGTCTCAAATGTATCAATTCCACGTCCGGCTGCTTCACATCCGATCAGACGAACGCTCTTATCCGGAATAAAGTTATAGAATGCGCCGATCGCATTGGAACCGCCGCCGACACAGGCGAGAACTGCATCCGGCAGTCTGCCTTCTTTCTCCATAAGCTGTTCCTTGATCTCCTTGCTGATAACAGCCTGAAAATCACGAACCATCTCAGGGAAAGGATAAGGTCCCATAACAGAACCCAGAACATAATGGGTATCATCGATTCTGGAAGTCCATTCACGGAAGGTTTCGGAAACGGCATCCTTTAATGTACCGGTACCGGTTTCTACCGGGTGAACCTTTGCTCCTAATAATTTCATACGGTAGACATTCAATGCCTGACGGATGGTATCTTCCTTACCCATGAAGATCTCACATTCCATACCCATCATGGCAGCAACCGTAGCAGTTGCAACACCATGCTGACCGGCTCCTGTCTCAGCGATAACTCTTGTCTTACCCATTCGTTTTGCAAGGAGCATCTGACCGATAACATTGTTGATCTTATGTGCGCCGGTATGGTTTAAGTCCTCGCGTTTCAGGTAGATCTTTGCGCCACCGAGATCCTCTGTCATTCTCTTGGCATAGTACAGACGGCTCGGTCTGCCAGCGTATTCATTTAACATTTCTGTCAGTTCCCGGTTGAATTCCGGGTCATCTTTGTATTTCTTATATGCTTCTTCAAGTTCAAGCATGGCGTTCATCAGTGTTTCCGGTATGTACTGTCCGCCATGGATTCCAAAACGTCCTTTCGACATATATGTTT
>DJPV01000006.1:9016-17051 GCA_002437435.1 Lachnospiraceae bacterium UBA6403
TCATTTCATCTGAAACAGGATCAGGTTCTATTCTACATCTTCACCCCGTAACCATGCAAATGCGGCTTTCTTATCAGGGCTTCGCATAAAGGTTTCACCGATCAATACTGCATCTGTGCCATTTCCCTTCAAACGGTCGATGTCCTCCGGTGTACGGATGCCGCTTTCAGATACATAAACGACCGGTTTGCCATTTATCGAATCCGGGATCAATGTTCGAAGTCTTACACTGTTCATGATGTCAACGGTAAAGGTTTTCAGATCACGGTTATTCACGCCGATAATATCTGCGCCGATCGCGGTCGCACGTCTGACTTCTTCTTCATCGTGTGCTTCTACCAGAACGGACAGACCAAGGCTTGTTGCAAGCTCGTAATAACTTTTGAGCTGCTCGTCGGTAAGGATCGCACAGATCAGAAGGATTGCAGAAGCACCGATCACTTTTGCCTCGTAGATCATATAAGGATCGACGGTGAAATCCTTCCGCAGGATCGGAGTGGATACTGCTTCATGGATCGCTGTCAGATATTCGTTGCTTCCCTGAAAATAAAATGGTTCGGTCAGCACGGATATGGCAGAAGCACCAGCGGCTTCATATTCTTTTGCAATCTCGATATATGGGAAATCCGGTGCGATCAGTCCCTTGGAAGGGGAAGCCTTTTTTACTTCGCAGATAAAGGAGATTCCCGGCTTTGCCAGATTGTCACGGAAAGGAAAAACGGTATAGGGCTTTGTTCCGTTCGCTGTTTCTTTTTCTACGATCGCAAGGGCTTTTGCCTTCATTTCCTCAAATGGGATCTGCTCTTTGCATCTGGCAACCCGTTCTTTTGTTTTTGCTGCTATTTCATCTAAGATCATATATATTCCTCCATAGCGACCCGGAGATGGAAGATTCCGAGTCGGTTATGTGTTTTGCTTTTACAAATAATTAAGCGTTTGTTGCTGCTATAAAGTCTTCCAGCTTCTTCAGACCGCTGCCATTTGCCAGAATATCGGTTGCAAGGGCGAAGCCTTCTTCAAGTGAGATCTGGTTTGTGATATGTAAAGCCGCACCGGCATTTAAGATAACGGCTGTACGCTTACCATCTGTGATCTTGCCGGATAAGATATCCTTTGCGATCTGTGCATTTTCTTCCGGTGTACCACCGACCAGTTCTTCTTTAGCGCAGAGGGTGAAGCCATATGCGGTTGGGTCTAGGGTATAGGTGTTAAATATGCCATCGTTGAATTCGCATACAGTTGTGGATGTAACGGCTGAGATCTCATCCAGACCGTCATTTCCATGAACGACCATACCACGTTTTACACCGAGGTTGCTAAGTACTTTTGCAAGCGGCTCAACGAGGGAGGCATCATAGACACCGAGTAACTGAAGATTTGCTTTTGCAGGATTTGCAAGAGGTCCTAAGATGTTGAATACAGTAGGAATCTTGATCTCTTTTCTTGGAGCACCGACAAATCGCATTGCTGTGTGATATTTCTGTGCAAATAAGAAGCAGATGCCGAGATCCTTCAGGCAGGCTTCGCTGACTTCACGGTCTGCTGCGATGTTGACACCAAGGACTTCCAGGCAGTCGGCTGTTCCACATTTGCTGGATGCTGCACGGTTACCATGCTTTGCAACCTTGCCGCCGCCTGCTGCTGTTACTAATGAGGAAACAGTTGAGATGTTGAAGGTTCCTGCACAGTCTCCGCCGGTTCCTACGATATCGATCTCCTCATCAACATCCGGTGTAAATTCACCACAGTGTTTTCTCATGATCTCAGCAAATGCTGTGATCTCCTCGATTGTTTCACCTTTAATATGCAGGGCTGTTAAGAAGCTTCCGATCTGTGCCGGTGTTGCTTCTCCACTCATAATTTCATCCATAACGGCTGCTGCCATTTCTTTATCTAAATTTTCACCTTTAACTATTTTAGCAATTGCTTCTGTAATCATATTGAAATCCTCCTTGATATTATCTTTTAATAAGACATTTGCAGGTTCTGTATAGAATTGTTACGATTAAACATTTTGACTTACCAAGACAGGGACATTTGAGTCCGCCGGTACTTGATGGTGCATTAGCAGCATCTTAGTACCGCTGCAGGAGTAACTGAGACCTTAGCGAGGCTTAAGCCGAGGTTAGTTCGAAGTTACACAGAGTGGAAACGAGCGGAAGCGTTCCCTGGTTGGTAATGGCAAAAATGTTTAATCTAAGTAGTGTATTGTAACCTGCAAATGTCTGGTTATGCCTCTAAAAAGTTTCGTAAAATGATGGTTCCTTTTGGCGTCAGAATTGACTCCGGATGGAACTGGACACCATATATTTCATAATCTTTGTGTTTGACCGCCATGATCTCATCATCATCGGTTCTGGCGATAACGGTAAGAACATCCGGGAAGTTTTCTTCGGAAGCGGCAAGGGAATGATATCTGGCAACCTCGATTCGTTTCTGAAGTCCCTTGAACAGTTTGCAGTTGATGTCGACATTTGCAACGGACATCTTACCATGCATCAGCTTCTTGGCGTATGTGATCGTTGCACCGTAGGTTTCACAGATTGCCTGATGTCCGAGACAGACACCAAGGATCGGAACCTTGCCGGCAAAATAGGAGATGGCTTCTTCGCAGATACCTGCATCAGAAGGTCTTCCGGGACCCGGTGAAATGATGATCTTCTCCGGGTACATTGCTTCAATCTCCTGACAGGTAAATTCGTCATTTCGTATTACCTTGATGTCAGGATTGATCTTTCCTATGAGCTGATACAGATTGTAGGAAAAGCTGTCATAATTATCGATCAGTAATATCATGCTTCGTCACCTCGTATCTTCTGAGAATTTATCAATGCATCCGTTACGGCTTTTGCTTTGTTGATGCATTCCTGGAATTCATTTGCAGGTACACTGTCGGCTACGATGCCGGCACCGGAACGGACAAATACTTTATTGCCTTTGCGGTATGCGATTCGGATCGCAATGCAGGTATCCAAATTTCCTGAGAAATCAATATAACCGATCGCACCACCATAGATACCACGTTTGTTATTTTCAAGTTCATTGATGATCTCACATGCCCGGATCTTCGGTGCGCCGGATAAGGTTCCGGCTGGAAGAACAGCATCGACAGCAGAGATTGCATCCAGATCCTCGCGGAGTTTTCCACGTACGGTAGAACCGATATGCATAACGTGAGAATAACGTTGGATGGACATGTACCGTTCGACTTCAACGGTTCCGAACTGGCTGACCTTTCCTAGATCATTTCTTCCTAGATCCACTAACATGTTATGTTCTGCAAGCTCTTTTTCATCAGCCATCAGACTTTTTTCCAGTTCCAGGTCTTCAATCTTTGTCTTTCCTCTTGGTCTTGTGCCCGCCAGAGGAAATGTATGGAGAACACCATCCTCTACCTTGACCAGAGTTTCAGGGGAAGCTCCGGCAACCTCGATCGTGTCACCGTCAAAGTAGAACATGTAAGGAGATGGATTTGTGCTTCGGAGCAGCCGGTAGGTATCGAACAGGCTTCCTTCCATTTCAGCTTCCAGTCGGTTGGAAAGTACGACCTGAAAGATATCTCCTTCATATATATAATGCTTTGCTTTTTCTACCATCTGGCAGTAAGCTTCTTTATCAAATAATGGTTTGAATTCTGTTTTAAGAACCGGAGCAGGAATATCGGCTTCCACGCCATGGAGAATGAGTTCTTTCATTTCTTTGATATCCTGTAATGCTTTCTGATATCCTTGTTCGATATTTGCTGTGCTGGCATTTGCGATCAGAATCAGCTTGGATCTTACATTATCAAATGCGATTACCTTGTCAAATAACATCAGGTCGACATCCTGAAATCCTTCCTCATCCTTTGCATCAAGCACCAGCTTCTTTTCACTGTATTTCAGATAATCATAAGAGAAATATCCAACCAGTCCGCCGGTAAAGGTAGGAAAGCCTTCGATCTTAGGACTCTTATAGTCTTTCAAAACTTCCCGGATAAAGACTTCCGGGTGGATGCCGGAGGTCTCTTTGATGACTGCACCGTTTTCATCCTTTAATGTCAGCGTTCCGTTCATACAGGTGATATCCAGCTTCGGCTGATATCCAAGGAAAGTGTATCTTCCCCAGAGCTCCTGATTCTCCACGCTTTCCAGAATGTAGCAATGCTCATTTTCCGCTTTCAGTTTTTTTAACAGATTGATCGGAGTGATGATATCAGAGAGCATCTCATAACAGACCGGAACCATGTGATATCCCTGTTTCGCATATTCTCTTGCTTCACTAAGTGTTGGTCGTATCATTTGTTTTACCTCGTTCATAAATAGTAGTTTAATAAGTTGTTTGAAATTGTGTCATGTATGGTGAGATGCGCTTTGCCTGATCTGCTTTTGTATAAAAGAAAAAGCACCGTCAGAAGATCGCATAAAAAAATCTTATCCAAAAGCAAAACGCTTATAGGACAAGATACAAATACAACACTCCTGCGGTGCCACCTATATTCATCAAAATCTGATGCACTCAACCATATACAAACATATATGTACTTTCTATAACGGGAAGTCTCCGTCGCCCCTACTGAATCCGCTCGTTCGGTTTGCCCTCGCAAGTCCATTCACTTAAGAAATCATCACTGCAATCTCACCACCTGCAGTTCTCTGGACACGTTGTTCATAAGCTACTCTTCTTGCTCATCGGTTTATTTTTTTAACTGTATTCATATTGCACCAGTATGATATATTTGTCAAGAGAAAATTATAAAATTGTACGAAAAAAGGTACAATTATTTCGATGGAAAACCTTGTTTATTCGTTAAAAATCACTATAATAAAAGTATGATGACTCGCTGTGCGCAAGCATGGCTTTTGATACTGAAAATGTATGGATCGTGTATAAAATTATGGGATATACGGTTTGTAAAAATATTTAATGGAGGACTATAATCGTGGAAGAACGTAAAAATTTTGGTTTCGGTGTATTGATCGATATTTTGAAGAAAAATCCAAAAACAATTGTTTTGACTGAAGGTACTGATCCCCGTATTCTGGAGGCATCTTCAAGACTTCTTGCAAGTAACTTCCTGCATCCGATTCTTGTAGGAGATCCTGATAAGATTTATGAAGTTGCAGAGGAAAGTGGTTTTAATATAAGAGGTTCCGAGATCATCAATCCAAAAGATTTTGATCGTATGGATGAGATGGTTGATCTGTTTTGTGAGCTTAGAAAGAGCAAGGGTGTGACACCGGAACAGGCAAGAGAGATTCTGTACCAGAACAACTATTTTGGTACTATGCTTGTTAAGATGGGAATTGCAGATTCACTTCTTGGTGGCGCTACATATTCAACAGCAGATACAGTAAGACCTGCTTTGCAGCTGATCAAGACCAGACCGGGCAACACATTGGTTTCATCCTGTTTCATTCTGGTACGTCCATTTGCAACAGGTGGTAATGAAGTGTTCGCTATGGGTGACTGTGGTATCAACATCAAGCCAAATGAGGATGAGTTGGTTGAGATCGCAGAGGAGACTGTTCGTTGTGCAAGAATCTTCGGTATAGATCCAAAGGTTGCATTCTTAAGCTATTCAACTTATGGTTCCGGTAAGGGCGAAGATGTGGATAAGATGAGAAATGCAGCAAGAAAGACAAAGGAGCGTAACCCTGATCTTCCGATCTCCGGTGAGATCCAGTTCGATGCAGCTGTATCACCTAGAGTTGCAAAGAAGAAATGTCCACAGTCAGAGGTTGCAGGAAATGCAAATACATTTATCTTCCCTGACATCAATGCAGGAAATATCGGTTACAAGATTGCACAGAGAATGGGTAACTTCTCAGCATATGGCCCGATCCTGTTAGGACTTAATTCGCCTATCAATGATCTGTCCAGAGGATGTACAGCAGATGAGGTTTATTCTATGGCGATCATCACAGCAGCATTAGCAGATAATAAAGATGCGTAAAGAGTAGATAGATAAAAGCCGGGCACTATCTTTGATTTAAAGAGATAGTGTCCGGCTTTTATTTATTGTCTAAAGATGATTATTCTATTTGCAGGAATTCTGCAGCTGTTAATATTTGTGGCTTTTGCAGTCTTGATTTTGCTGATTTTTCATTGCAAGAAAGTGTGATTTTTCTTGAAATAAATGGGTAAATGGTTTACCATAATATATGAGTATTTAGTGTGGGATTGTAGCGCTTTTTTAGCGTGAAGGGCGAACAAATGACGCCTGTGAGACAGAAAAATTGGGACAGCATATTTTTGGGTGTCAGAATGGAGATTTGAATGAGTTTCGTGTATTCATTGTTTTTGCAGAGAGCCGGAGAGGAACTTTCACAATTTGATAACAGAATTTCTAACATGCTTCCAGTGGCTGCCGGTCTGGTTTTTTTTGATATGCGAAACTATCGTAATGATAATGGGGAATTTAATGTTTATATAGAGTGGAATGAGGAATTGAATTCCATCCTGAATGACAGACTGCCTTCGGGTGGTTATTTTATAAAGGCAACAGGAAAACAGGCAAGACAGTTGGAAGAAAAAACAGGTGGAATTCCTGTTTATATGAAGTTGATCGCGCATGAGGGCAGGCTGTATCCGTATCGCACATATGTGATGTGGAATGGCAGGCCTTTTAGTGTGGAATTTAATGGAAATATATTGATTCCGGTTGATTATAAAAAGAAAGCTGAGACTGTGAAAATACGGGGTTCTCAGAATGGCAGTAAAGGAAATCGTGCGGATGTATCTGGTAGCCAACAGGGAACTTTTGTTGGTAGTGAACGTGAATTTTTGACAGGCAGCAATCGGGGCTTCTTTTTTGGAAGCCAGAACGGCTTTTTCTTTGGTAGCAATCGAGGCTATCTGACAAGCAGCAATCGAAGCTTTTTAACAGGCAGCAATCGGAACTATCTGGCAGGCAGCCAGTACACCCCGACATTTTATCAGACAACGGATGGCGGGGCGGATGATTATGACATCCCACATTGGTATTATATGCCGCCGGAATGGCAGCTTATAAACAGGTCAAAACGACCATGCAGCAGAAAAGGCGGAAACAGTACATTTGGCTATGGTCTGGATTTGATATAGAGCGGAAGCGCCCCTTGGTGGGGAAGGGCAAGAGCATACAGATATATCAATAGATACATCGTTTTCAATAATTTTGAAAGGGCGACATATGGACGGATTTCATTCCTTATGGTCAAAACCATATATGGCGGGAAAACATGCAGAAGAATACTGGATGCAGGACTATGAAGTCCTTACGATGATTCTTTCGGCATTGATGTGGAGAAAATACAATGGGGGAATTCGTTTGTGTGCGGATGCAGAGGCAAGCGCATTTATCGAAAAGCTGGGACTTGCTCACATCTGGAATCTCGGAATCGAGGAAATTACAGTGCCAGAAGCTGTACCGGAAAAGGTGTTCTGGGCGGCCGGTAAATTATATTCATTGAAGAAAATACAGATGCCTGCGGTCATGGTAGATCTGGATCTGATCATCTGGAAGGATATACGCGATATCATAAAGAGGACGGACATCTGTGCGATTCACAGAGAGGGGATATTCCCTGACGTGTATCCGGGAAAAGAGTTTTTCCATATGAAGCCGGAGTATCAGTTTGACCCGGATTGGAGCTTTGAGGTTCTTCCGGTCAATACCTGTATGTTATATATCGCGGATGAAGCGTTTAAGAATTATTATGTTGACAGTTCGATCACATTTATGGAGAATTGTCTGGAGATGGAGGAGAATCTCTGTCATATGGTATTTGCGGAACAGCGGCTTCTCGCGATGTGTGCAGGGAAGCAGGGGAGGCAGATATCATCTTTTTTTCCGGGTTCGACACATATCGAGAATCAGGATATCTTTACACACTTATGGGGCTATAAGAACATTCTAAAATTCAACTATAAAGAAAGAGAAGCCTTTAATCATAAAATGTATGATCGCATCATTCGGGAATTCCCGGAGGAAGAGGCGACACTCAGACGGCTTCCGATATCAGGACTATAGGGAGAATGGTATGAAACTTTTACGCAAAATACCAAAGGAAAT
>DJPV01000006.1:17106-22379 GCA_002437435.1 Lachnospiraceae bacterium UBA6403
AAATTACATGTCGTGGATCCTGTATAATTATGTGTCATTTGTGACAAATCGTAAATCCGTATTCCATACAAAGGCTGCAACGGTAAAAGCATATTTTATTGAACTGGCATTATTCTATCTGAGCCGGGTATCTACACTTCTGATCGAAACGGGAATTATCTTTGCACTTGTTACCGGACTGAAATGGAATGCGATGGGCGTTAAGGTATTTACATCGATCCTTGTGATCTTTTTGAATTATTTCATCAGTAAGAAATTTATCTTTTCTATTCAATATGAAAAGAAAGATGACGGAGAAATGTTGTCGGAAGACGAAGTATGCCGCGAAATTGCGAGATAATTAATAAAAACTTTACAAGATTTATTTCCATATTTTCGTAAAATGTAGTACAATATCGGCGTAACCGTGCATTCAGTGCAGAATGTGTGGTTTATATATAAGCTGACAAAGTAAATTTTTATAGAATTTAACAATGCAGAGTTTCTTCTGTATCATTCACAAATAATCGGGATGGCATATATATGGAAGAAAACGGAAATCATACTTTATATTAAGGAGAATTATTGAATATGAGTAGAAGAGTAGTGATTACAGGAATGGGAGCGATTACTCCACTTGGACTGAATGTGGATGAGTTCTGGAACGGCTTAAAAGAAGGCAGACATGGTTTTGGACCAATTACACAGTTTGATGCATCAGAATATAAGTGTAAGGTTGTAGGTGAAGTAAAAGGATTTGTAGCAAAGGATTATATCGATCCAAAGGCTGCAAGAAGAATGGCGAGATTTTCACAGTTTGCAGTTGCAGCAGCAAAGGAAGCAGTTGCAGATGCAAAGCTTGATATGGAAGCAGAAGATCCATACATGGTTGGAACCTGTGTTGGTTCCGGTGTAGGAAGTCTTCAGGAGCTTGAAAGTGCATATGAGAAGATCATGACAAAGGGTCCAAATCGTGTAAGCCCATTTACAGTACCTATGATGATCAGTAATATTGCAGCAGGTAATATTGCGATCCAGCTTGGCTGCAAGGGAAAGAGCATTGATGTTGTTACAGCATGTGCATCCGGTACAAACAGTATCGGTGAAGCATTCCGTACAATTCAGTATGGAGATGCAGATGTAATGATCGCCGGTGGTACAGAAGCAGCAGTTTCACCGATCGGTATCTCAACATTTGATGCATTAACAGCATTGTCATCATCAGATAATCCGGACAGATGCTCGATTCCATTTGATAAAGACAGAGATGGTTTCGTTCTTGGTGAAGGTTCCGGTATCGTTATTCTTGAGGAACTGGAACATGCTAAGAAACGTGGGGCAAAGATTTACGCTGAGATCAGCGGATACGGATGCTCCAGTGATGCGTTCCATATCACAGCACCGGAAGAATCAGGAGAGAGTCCTGCAAGAGCTATGTTAAATGCAGTAAAGGACGCAGGTGTATCACCGGAGGATGTTGCATACATCAATGCACACGGAACCAGTACACACTTAAATGATCTGGTTGAGACCAGAGCGATCAAGAAAGCATTTGGCGATCACGCAAAAGACATCAAGATCAATTCAACAAAGTCTATGACCGGACATCTTCTTGGTGCAGCAGGTGCGATCGAATGTATCGTTACAGCAAAGACGATTGAGGAAGGGTATATCCACAGAACCCGTGGACTGCATGAGAGTGAAGAAGAACTGGATCTTGATTATTGTAAAGAGCCATATGAGCAGGAGGTTGACTGTGCGATCAGCAATTCTCTTGGATTTGGTGGACATAATGCGTGTATTCTTTTACAGAAATATAAGGAGCAGTAAAAAGAAATGTTATTTATAAAGAAAAAGGCAAAAGAAGCCGAGATGGAAAAAATGAAGGCTGCCGAAGCAGAACAGCCAAAACCGGAGACAGTAAAATGTCCAAAATGTGGAGCTGAGCTTGATAAGCAGAGAGTTGTAAAGGCAAAATACATCTGTTATGAATGTGGTTCTTATTTCCGTGTAAAGACAAAGAATCGTATCAAGATGGTAACAGATTCAAAGTCATTTGAACCATGGTTTGAAGATATGCCGATGTCCAATCCTTTAAATACAGCCGGATATGAGGATAAAGTTAAGGCTGCACAGGAAAAGACCGGTCTGAAAGAAGCGGTTACAGTTGGTAAGGCTCTGATCAATGGAGAGCCTGCTGTGATCGGTATCTGCGATGCCAGATTTCTGATGAGCAGTATGGGTTATGTTGTTGGTGAGAAGATTGCCAGAGCGGTTGAGCGTGCAACGGAAGAGAAGCTTCCTGTATTCATATTCTGTTGTTCCGGTGGTGCCAGAATGCAGGAGGGTATCATTTCCCTGATGCAGATGGCGAAGACTTCCGCAGCATTGAAGAAACATTCAGAGGCCGGATTGTTATATGTATCCATCCTTACAGATCCTACAACCGGTGGTGTAACAGCCAGCTTTGCAATGCTTGGTGACATTATCTTAGGTGAGCCGGGTGCTCTGGTTGGATTTGCAGGTCCTCGTGTTATCAAGCAGACGATCGGACAGGATCTTCCGGAAGGCTTCCAGCGTTCTGAGTTTTTAGTAGAGCATGGCATTATTGATGGAATTATCACCAGAGATAAGATGAAGGATACTATGTATCAGTTGATCGTTACACATAAGCAGAGAACCGGTTATGCGAACTTCGATAAGGAAGAAAACGAGAAGTTTGATATCAGCGAGATCTTAAAAGAGAGACTGACTTCTGTTGAGAATAAGACTCCTTGGGAGAAGATTCGTGGTACGAGACAGATGACTCGTCCATGCGCACTTGATTATATTGATTATATCTGTGATGATTTCCATGAGATCCATGGAGACAGAACAATGAATGATGATAAAGCGATCGTTGGTGGTATCGGTCATATTGATGGACAGCCTGTAACCGTGATCGCACAGGTAAAGGGTTCCAGCATGACAGAGTGTATGGAGCGTAACTTCGGTATGCCGCTTCCGGATGGATACCGTAAGGCACTTCGTCTGATGAAACAGGCAGAGAAGTTTAACCGTCCTATCATCACATTTGTAAATACGCCTGGTGCATTCTGTGGACTGGAAGCAGAGGAGCGTGGTATGGGAGAAGCAATCGCAAGGAACCTTTACGAGATGTCAGCCCTTAAAGTACCTGTACTCTGTATCCTGATCGGTGAAGGCGGCAGTGGTGGAGCACTTGCTATGGCAGTTGGTAATGAAGTATGGATGCTTGAAAATGCAGTATACTCCATTCTTTCACCGGAAGGTTATGCATCCATTCTCTGGAAGGACAGCAACCGTGCAGAGGAGGCAGCAGAGGTTATGCAGCTTACCGCACAGGATCTTTCAAGACTTGGTGTGATCGAGAAGATTATTCCTGAGTATGGCGGAGCAGATAAAGAATCCGTTCCATATATCGGCAAATTTATTAAGATGAATGCAAAGGAATTTCTGAAGAAATTCGATGGAATGAACGGCGAGGAGATTGCTGCTGCAAGATATAAGAGATTCCGTGAAATGTAAATAGAATAAAAAACAGGGATGCCCTTAGCCAAAGCAAAGCCCCATAAGGCTTTTGATTTCGTCCTCTGTGGGAATGTCAATCAGTCGTGCGCTGTTCATTCTCGTAATTGACCGACATTCTTGCATAGCGTTCGGCAGAGATGTTACCGAGGACTTGATCTTCATAGATACGCTCTATCAGCTTGTCAAGGTCTTGAATACGCCGTTTCCAGCTTTCAATGGCAGCTTTAAGTTTAGAAGTTTCTGTCCGTTTAGATACAATGTCCTTCTCATTAGATACAGAAATACCGGCTTATAGTACCTTACGAAGTCCGCTAAGCTGTTGATTGCCTCAAGTACGATTTTTTCAAGTCCTTCGGTAAATGACAAGTTATTAGTTGTGATGAAGTCCAATACTTCATCAAGATGGAGGAGCATCTGCTTCAAGTTTTCTCTGGCAACAGCATTTATATCACAATTTGCATTTTTTAGAGTAAGTCTGCTGATCACTATATAGTGTTTCTCCAGATAATTCAGTTTTTTGGAGTTTATTGCGTGCATGGCAACCATAGTCATGTTATAATACACATGCAGATGATTATCATATACTTGTATTCTGACTTGCATCCGTAAAAGAGTAGTGCTCATTATTTCCTTTTACATCAAAGCCCTCTCGTTTCAATATTTCATACAAGGTTCCGAAGCTGACCTCATCCGATCCGCTTGCGCATAAGTCGTCGTAAAGAAACGTACCGTTCTCTCTGACGATCGCAAGCCGATAATCGCTCTCGTTTACCGCTTCTTTGACGGTATCGCCCGTGATATTTGTTACACAGCCCATAATCCGTCATAAATAAAAAACGTTGATGCGTTATCACTGTGAATGGGCGATTGCGGGAGCAAGTGATAGGGAAAGCTGTCCGGAATATCGAAGCTCTTTTCGGCTGCATAGGCCTGAAGGCTTTCTAATTCCGCATAGAGCTGCTTCAATTCTTCTCTGGAGCCAAACCTCCTAATCAACTCATTGGAATATAGCCTTTCTTCCTCTTTTTCATTCAGGATGAAATGGGGCAGCATATCTGGATCAAAATATGCTTTTAACAGTGCATTCCTATAGTCATCGGTCAGGCTGTTTCCGAGCATTTCCAAGTCCCAATGATAATCATCCTTCACATGAAAGGTTATATCACCGGCAGTGACATCCCGGATGTAGTCCACATAGCCGTCTTCGCCTGTGACCTCCGTTCGTTCTTTGCTTACCTTGACATCTCTCAATGCGTATGTTCTCTTTAGGTACCTGTATATATCTTTTTGCTTATATTTGGTTGTGCAGCCGGTCAATAGCACCACGAGCAATATAAAAGGTATTATTACGTATCTGCGGTATTTCACGTTTCCACCTATTGATTTCCCATTGCCAACAGAACCATCTGATGGACAGCTCCGTTTCCTTTCTCGATATATTTTATATCTTCGCCGCCGCCCAAAACCAAAGCCGGAACAAAGAAGAACATATCCGGATAGCCAAGTTGTCTGAATTTCTTCACAGCCTGCTTGTATAAATCGGCTCTCAGAACCTTCTTTATCACGCTCTTATCGGAAAGATAGCGTTCAAAAAAGCCCTGACAGGAATACCCACAGACTTCGATTTTGCGATAATGTATATTCAGCAGAGACACATCATTTTCGTTATTTTCCAATTTTCTGTAATAGAAAATATCTCCAAAGGCCGTTGCAATAATCGGAATTCTGCTCAGATCCTTTCGCCC
>DJPV01000006.1:22429-24070 GCA_002437435.1 Lachnospiraceae bacterium UBA6403
ATATACTCTCTCGGATCGACCACTTTAACTCCGTATTCTCCGAAACCGTGCGCTTCCCAAAGCTTTACGATTTCCTTCGGCAGCATCTGCCTACCGAAATTCAGGATTTCTTCATCCGGCTTTTGTAAATTTTCTCCCGGCTTATATTTTTAATAAACTTGCCGATGCAGTTATGCATAGAGTGTTCATCTCCTGGATATTTTTGTGCGGCAGGCAAGAAGTGCGCCATGATTACAAAGATGTTTTCATCTCGGTTTCAAAATAATACCTGCTGTTACTTTTTCAAAATGCTCTTTCCGACAATGATGATTCCGGCTAAAGTTTCCGCAACGGACAAACCAATAAGCAGGCCGGATATAAACTCCTGTACCTCCGACCCTGCGACTGTACCCGACATGGCGTTGCAGGCGACACCGAGGACAACGAGAATGACACCGTAGAGAATCCCTTTCTGCCGTTCCAACTCCTGCATGCGGCGCAGCAGGTCAAGGATCTGTTCATCATCATACACCCGCACGCTGTCCTCTACCGCATCTTCGCCGTCCACCAGTTCGGAAAGCGTAACGGAAAGTTCTTTGCAGAGCTGTTCAATGATACTGTAATCGGGCATACACTTGCCGTTCTCCCATTTGGAGATCGTTTTATTGGACACACCGAGCTTTTCTGCCAGTTGCTCCTGCGTCAGATTTTTCTCTCTGCGTTTCTTTGCGATGTAACTTCCGATAGCTGTTTGATTCATATGGATTGCCTCCTGTAATTTAAGATGCTTTGAATATACTATCAAAAATGCTTTCATTCCTTTTGTAAAACGGTAAGTGCAAACTTTTCCTAGCCGAATACTCACTATATGCAATTTTGCAAGCAACATACAGACGCTGTAAAAGCAGACGCCGAATAATGCAATATATACTAAATGCAAGCCGTTATAAGTAACACCGAAAGCCAGATTTGCGGAATAGTAAAGCAGCGTACCGATAAGCCCAAAACTACAAATGTAGTTTTCAACACTTTATTCTTTCCAAGTTATTAAAAAAGTAATGATTGATAAGGGTACGACAAATAATAAAATCGTAACATCGGAGTCGATAAAAATAGAAGCTTTAAAATAAGAATCGTGCGCATATATTCCCGCACCCCACATTTTAATACTGTCCCCGTACTGGTTTACAAACTCATAGGAATGCGAAGTATCAAAAGAAGATATGCCTGTGATTGTCGTAATCAGTAACAGCAGTATAGTCAGTATGTTTAAAACTCCATAAATCGTTTTTGTACGGTTCATAAAATCACCCACCCTTAAAACCGGAATTTATTGAATTGCCTCTGCAATTTGCTTCAGCAAACCATAATCAACAAAATCTGCTTTTTTGTTGTAGGTTTCTATAAATGCCTTATCTTCTTGCGTAAGGCTTTCAACCGGCTTACTTTTCAGAGAATGATATACCATTTTCATCATAGTCCTGTGCCTGAAATTCAATTTGCTGTAATCGATGCCGCCTCTTAGGTGGAAAACAGACGCAGCCTTTAATAAATGCTCCGGCACTTGTTTTTTTATGGAATTACGGATATTGCTGATATTTTCCTGATCGCATACATCCGCCAATCCCACTGTTACGAGGATCAGCTTTGTACTTGGAGATA
>DJPV01000006.1:24119-24762 GCA_002437435.1 Lachnospiraceae bacterium UBA6403
GTATTCTTTAACCCTTTCACACCGCCTGCATATAAAGCACCAAAATAGATGATCCGCTCATAATTCGTTAAGTCTTTTATATTCTCATAGCTGACAACCGGAAAATGCGTCATTTCCGCAAATTTCTCCGCATATCGCTTTGCTGTGCCATACTGACTGCCATATAGAATTAAAGTATTCATTGTTTCACATCCTTTTTCATAAACGCACCAAACCATCCGCACGGATGCGGAAGCTCCGGTCAAATTTCGCGCTGCCGATTTTCACATCCTGCATTCCGTTCTTCATCAGGCGATCATAGATTTTCCCGAACACACCGAACAAGGTCTCGCACATGGTTATGGATGCGGTATGCAGGGAAAGGCGGAAGGGGATATGCTCCAGCGTCTGCACTTTCCAAATCAGGTTCTGCGAAACATGATATTGTCAAGATTTGCGACCTTCATCAGAAACAAGCTGGACACCAATGCCAAAGACAGGGCAAACATCACATAGTGCAGAACGCCCAGCTTTTCCTTTCGCGGTTTCTGCGGCTGCTTGTAGTGCAGAAAATCCAGCACCATCGCCGTCCAGCAGGCGTAGCCGCACCAGCCGCGTCCGAACAGCAAGAGTCCAAAAATCTTTGCCACGGCATAGTGGATGG
>DJPV01000006.1:24783-25034 GCA_002437435.1 Lachnospiraceae bacterium UBA6403
GTCGCCGCTTCAAAAACGCCGAGCATAGCGTTTCCCGGCAGTGAACAGCACCGTCTCCGCTGCGAGACAGCAGGATCAACACAGCATATTTTGAAAGTCCTTTGTTATTATTCACCGTCTTTTGTTTCTTCATCGCTTTTCTCCTGCTCCTTTTTCTTTTCACCTTTCAGTACACCGGCAACCGAACCGCCACATAAGCCGACAGCAACACCGATTGATAAACCAAGACCGATATTGTCCGTCAGAATTCC
>DJPV01000006.1:25060-25391 GCA_002437435.1 Lachnospiraceae bacterium UBA6403
AAGAGGACGCCAAGGCTCAAACCGATGGAAATACCAAGGGCAAGACTGTCGTCACTTTTTTCTTCAGCGCTTGCTCCGCTCTTTTTCACTTTCAAATTTTTGCCGATTACGCCGCTGATTGTACCGACGCACAGACCCACGGGAGTACCGATCGTCATGCCACGGACGATATCGTCCGCCATTTTCTTGGCCTTTGGTGCATAATCCGTCACGATCGTTTTGTAAGTCATAAGTTATCCTCTTTTCTGTGTTAATATTTTTTTCTTAAAAACACAGGTAATTGTAATGACAGCAGGAAACAAGACGCATGCAATAGAGCAGCACTGCCGTT
>DJPV01000006.1:25533-27403 GCA_002437435.1 Lachnospiraceae bacterium UBA6403
CTCAGGACATAGGCCAATTTCGGATTCTCAGGATAGTAGTAAACATCCACAGTTGACTGTTTTGGATACAGCTCCGCCGTCGGATTGCGGGAGAACCCAAACATGGAGTTCATGGAACGGTTGATATACAAAACCTGATTTTTCTCGCAGCAGCTATAATTATTCTCGCGCCACGGTGTACTTTTCGTCACAATTTTATAGCCCCTATACTCCGAACCGACTACTTTATATGTTTTACCGTTTACGGTGTAGGCTACAACCGGCAGACACACGGGAGAGTTTTCTCCTCCGCGGGAAGCAAATGTATACCGCACGATGATTCCGACCGTTTTTAC
Source organism: Lachnospiraceae bacterium UBA6403 (assembly GCA_002437435.1). GTDB lineage: Bacteria > Bacillota > Clostridia > Lachnospirales > Lachnospiraceae > Coprococcus. Next base: position 25,869 of record DJPV01000006.1, read on the forward strand.
TGTGCACTTCTTTTCCTGTATCAAGTACTTGTAGTACAGTTTGAAGGCGATCAGCAGCAAAACGGCAGTACCCACTGATAAAAAATACCGAAAATCAATTTGATGACTTGTATCTCATCCATCTATCGTTCTCTCCTCTCAGCAGTCAAAAGTAAGGAATTACTTATAATTATACATTATATATGATAAATTCTTTATGTTAATTCTGATACCTAATTCGTGTAATATCTGCGTAAAATCCTCGCACAGACTTTAATACACAACCAATGTTCTAAAGTAACACTGTGTAGTGCAGTTCTTTTCGAAATCGCACCGTTTTTTATCAGGCTCTCGACAAAATGGAAATTTTGCTGCAATATTATGCATTGCTATTTAGTTATACATAGCATAAAGAAAATAAAGGAGACAGCTTTGGACAACAAGTATACACAGCAATTCAAAAAGGGTTCGCTGGAAATGGTTCTGTTGAGTTTAATTTATGCCAAGGAGACTTATGGCTATGAACTGATCTCTAATCTAAATGAAACCGGTGGGAAAATATTTGGATATACCCGTGAAGGAACGATATATCCATTGCTATATCGACTTCGGGATAACGGATTGATACAAAGCCGAATGACTCCTTCTCCGGCAAACGGCGGCATGAAAAAATATTATTCAATTACTGAGAAAGGTACAGAAACTCTCTTGGAGATGGTTCAATACTGGGATGAATATGTGTCCTGTGTAAATTCCTTTGTTGAACTGGTTGAGAGGAGTGAAAATACTGATGACGCAGCGCCGATACATAAAAAGTGTAAGCAGAAAACTTCATCTGCCTGAAATGCTCAAACAGACGGTTTTGGAAGATCTAAAAGAAAGTTTTGACACAGCATACGAATGCGGTGAAAGTACTGAGTCGGTGATCAAACGTTTGGGGACTCCAAGGGATTTTGTGGATGAAGTTCTCCAAAGTGCAGATTTATCAGAGAAGCAAAGAGTATACCTTAGTCGTGCGAAAGTAGTTAACCATTTGCAACTTTTGCAAATGAGGATAAAACAATTGCTCTTGATTTTTTCAAGGTGGGCAAACATCGAACCGTTGGACATATGGTGTCCGTAGATTACAAGATTGTCGGACGGTTTCTGCACATAGAGCTTTTCATTTTGTCGTACTGCCACAAAGTCGATCTCACCGCTGCCGGACTTACCGACATTGACGGTATACCCTCTGCGGCAAAGCTCCAAGTACACGACATTTTCAAGGCTGGACGTCACGCTGTCAGCGTTATAGCCGAGAACGCTGTACCGCAGGGCGGTATCTGCAAGATAGAACTTCTCCTGCGTTTTCAGAATTTCCTTACCCTGCAAATCAAAGCGGGAGCAGCGGTGAAGCAGATACGCTTTTTCCAGCGTCTCCAAGTAGCTGGAAACCGTTTCGTTATCCAGCGCACGGTGTTCCGCCTTCAGGTAATCCGAGATTGATTTTGCCGAGAAGGTATTGCCGACATTGTTGAAGGTATATTTGATTACTCGCTCCAACTGGTCGATTTTTC
>DJPV01000006.1:27438-38308 GCA_002437435.1 Lachnospiraceae bacterium UBA6403
TTTTCCCACCCCTTGATTTCCTGCACCTCGTCAATAAACAGATAGGTTTTCCCCTCCGACGAAAGACGCTCCTTAAGCTGTGCGTACATCTGCTTCGCCGTCATATCCTCATATTCCATTGAGTCGTAGCGACAACTGACAATGCGCTCCTCCGGAATATTCCGCTCCGTTTTCAGCCGTTCCATAATCATTTTCAGGATCGTTGACTTTCCGCAGCGGCGCACCCCGTGAGGATTTTTACAAATGGCGTATCCACACAAGCCATAATCTTATCTACATACAAAGGTCTGTAAATCATCGTGACCACCTCCGTTTGTAGATAGTATACTGCAATTCTCTCCAAAAGTTAATCTGTTTTGCGATTATAAACCGTAAAACTTTTCAACAATTTATTCAACTGCGGATTGCACATCAAAAGAAGAGGGTTAAGCACTCTCGCCCGGTTTAGTGGTCATCAGCTTGTAGAGCTTCGTGTTCTTGGGGAACTTATTGGCAAACGGGTCTTGCTGCTCCTCCCGCATTATCGCAGACAGCTTATTAGAAAGAGTCTGCTGCAAGCTGTCCGCATCCTGCCAGCCGAGGCAGGTAGTAAGGTTGCCCTGCGGGTCAGCGTCCACGAGAAGCACCTTTTTGCCCTGCATAGCCAATCCAATGCCGAGAGGTTTACTGCCGTATTGGTTTTCCCCACGCCGCCTTTTTGGTTGCATATCGCTATGGTTTTACAGTTTGGCATTTCGCTTTTCCTCCTTCTTTTTAGATTTCATAGCCGCCTGAAATCAACGGCTATGTATATGTTCGCAGTATTTGTTCTCAACGCCCCCTGCGGCGGCTTTTGCCTTACGGGAAACACTTGGGTCATGGTGTGCTGCACCGTGTTCATGGGGATCGCACCTCTGCCGGGTTCTCCGCCAACTCCGTAGAGAAGTATCATTATCATTCTGACTGTCATCGCCGTTCCGGTGGCAAACTGGATTTCAGATCAGGGGTTCTTGCTCATACTCCGAGAAGGAGAAGTCACGGCGTACCTATCTTCGGGCTATCATCAGAAATAATGTCCCAAGTGCCTGTATATTCAATTTTCAAGGATCACGAAGCGGCTCCTGAGCGGAGTCAGGAATTACCCCTTTCACATACTCTGAATTAGGGGGGCTTTTGGCAGGGTGTTTTTCAAAAAAGTTGAAAAATTTTTTCGTGACCCTCTGAAACAAAAAAGCCGCCTTTCCGAAAGCGGAAAAGCGGCACATGATTTAAGACTATATATTATATGAAAAGGGCTGTTCACCCCAAGCTCTGATCAGATGTAAACAGCTTTGAGTTTCTTCTTTTTTGCACGGATTACCTTCACCAACACCTCATCAACGGCATCGGTATATTTTCCTTGCTACATACGGAGGCTTTTGAAAGCAATTAGGGACTCTATAATCTCTGACTGTTCCTGATTGGTCAAGTAGATATGATATTTCTGTTCTTTCATTGTCTGATACCTCCGGATACTTTCATTTTACTTATAGAGATGCAGAAATTCAAAGATGCGATTTTATTGATCGCCTTTGCAAATGCCATTTTTCAGTGTTTTGAAATTATCGCCTTACCGGGCTGTGGCATTAGCGTTACATCCCTGTTTTTTATAAAATTAGATTAATGACTCGTACAGCTTGGTGATATCCTCTACGCTTGTTTCCTTTGGGTTGCCTGTGCGGCATCCGCTTTTAAGCCCGCCCGCCAGTTCAGATAAGAAATGCCTATGATAATGGCATAGCCGATAAAGCTTAGTGCATCCGGTATCTGGCTGAAAAAGATGAAACCAAGGATTGCAGAGGTGATGATCTGCGAATAATCGAAGATCGATATTTCCTTTGCCGGAGCATGTGAATAAGCAGCCGTGATCGAGAACTGACCGACAGCAGCAGAGACACCTGCCATTAACAGACAGAACAACTGGAAAAGTGACATCGGTTCATAAAAAATAATTACAAATGGCAGCATGACCAGAGTCGAAAATGCGGAGAAAAAGAATACGATCTGTGGATTCTTTGCACCGTGATTGCTTAAAGATCTTACAGCAGCATAAGCGGCACCTGCCCCCATACCGCCGGTAAAACCGATGATGCCCGGGGCAAAATCAGCGAAATTCAAGGATGGTTTGATAACGAATAAAGCACCGATAAACACACCGATCAAGGCTGCATATTGTTTCAGACTTGCCTTTTCCTTTAACAGGAAGATCGAGAAGATAACAGCGGCAAACGGTGACAGCTTATTTAAGATTGAAGCATCGGCGATGTTCATGTGATCAACGGCATAGAAGTTACACATAATACCGATTGTACCACAGATCGACCGCATAAGGAGCAGAGGAATATGTCGTTTTTCATAATGCAGCCCGATGCCGCTTCGGATCAGAACGGCAAGCGCAATAAATGCAGCAATCAGGTTTCGGAAAAATGCTTTTTCAATTGTAGGCAGATCACCGGATAATCGTACGAATACATTCATAAATGAAAAACCGACACCCGCCAGAATTATATAAAATATTGCTTTTGTTTTCTCTCGCATATAAAAACACCACTTTCTATTTATTGGATATTTGCGGAAATAAACAGTATTTCGCATTATGCCGGTATGTGAGACACATCCCATAGCAATGTTTATTATAGCATGTTTTGTAATTGTTAGCAGCCAAAGTTTTATGAAACACTTTATACTTGCTTTATAAACTATACACAATTTATTCAAAAAACTTGTCTATCATACATTCTAGAAAAAGTGTAAGGAAAAATAATTTAAATAATTGATGCAGAATAGGAGATCATACATGAGCAGGGTAATAGGAATAGATTTAGGAACGACAAATAGCTGTGTGGCCGTTCTGGAAGGAGAACAGGCGATGATCATACCGAATGCCGAAGGCAACCGTACCACACCATCGATAGTAGCCATTACGAAAAATGGCGACAGACTGGTGGGGGATGCTGCAAAGAGACAGCTTACGGTAAATGTAGACAGAACCATTGCATCGATCAAGAGAGAAATGGGAACGGCATACAGGAAAAGAATAGATGGAAAAGATTACTCACCGCAGGAGATATCGGCGATCATTCTGTCAAAGTTAAGAGCAGATGCAGAAAACTATCTGGGTGAGCCGGTTCATGATGCGGTTATCACGGTTCCGGCGTATTTTGATGACAGTCAGAGACAGGCGACAAAGGATGCAGGAAAGATCGCAGGGTTAAATGTGCTTCGAATCATTAACGAGCCGACATCAGCGGCACTTGCCTATGGTCTTGATAACGGACAGGCACAGAAGATTCTGGTATATGACCTTGGTGGCGGAACCTTTGATGTATCCGTGATCGAGATTGGAGATCATGTGATCGAGGTTCTGGCAACTGCCGGAGATAATCATCTTGGTGGTGATGATTTTGATGAGCGTCTGGTGCAGTATGTGATAAAGTCATTTAAGAAAGAAACAAGGATCAATCTGGAAAAAGATATAACAGCGGTACAGCGTATCCGTGAAGCATGTGAAGAGGCAAAGAAAGAATTATCCAGTACGCTGCAGACCCATATCAATCTTCCATTTATCACGGTTGTAAAGAACGAGCCGAAGCATCTCGATATGCTCATAACCAGGGAGTTGTTCAATGAGCTGACAGATGATCTTGTAAAACGGACAGATGGTCCGGTCAATCAGGCACTTCGGGATGCCGGTATATCTGCCGGAGAATTGGATAAGGTATTGTTAGTTGGCGGTTCGACCAGAATTCCGGCTGTTATGGATGAGGTTAAGAGAATAACCGGAAAAGAGCTTTCGAAGAATCTGAACCCGGATGAGTGCGTTGCGATGGGAGCAGCGATTCAGGGCGGCAAGCTCAGTGGTGGTCTGACCGTTACGAATAAGGTAAATGATATTTTGCTGATGGATGTAACGCCATTGTCTCTGTCGATTGAGACTTTAGGTGGCATCGCAAATGTACTGATCCCAAGAAACTCACCAATTCCGACCAGAGTATCCAAGATCTTTACGACGGCCGGAAATTTCCAGCGTGATGTAGAGGTAAAGGTATATCAGGGCGAACGCAAATATACCAGAGACAACAAGCTGCTTGGTAATTTCCGTCTGAGCGGGATCAAGCGTGCACTTGCCGGAGTTCCACAGATCGAGGTTACATTTGACCTTGATGTAAATGGTATCCTGAAGGTATCTGCAAAGGATCTTGGCAGAGGTGTGGAACAGCAGATTGTGATCACATCCAGCACGAATCTTTCAGAGGAAGAGATCCGCCGGGCAAGAGAAGATGCTATGCGGTATGAGGAAGAAACTCAGGGCAACAAGGAAAATATGGATATCAGGAATGAAGCCGAGGCATATGTATATAAAGTGGAAAATCAGTTAGAGGTACAGATCCAGAATCTGGATAAAACTCAGATCAAGAAGATCCGGATAGATCTGGAATATCTGAAGAAACTCGTATGCCGGACAGATGCTGACCGGATTACGGATATAGAAGCAGGAAACATAAAGGATGCTTACAGACAGCTGCAGGAATCAGCAATGATCCTTGGATAGATATAATTTTCGATCCATTGGTTATATAATAAATGACCTGAAGGTACTGAAATGGCAGTAGATTTACAGATTAAAGAAAGAATGGTGCTTATATGAGAGATAAGCTTTATAACTTTATGCGAACAAGATATGGAAATGACCAGTTTTCATCATTTCTGACCTGGGCGGGACTGATCCTGATCGTCATAGATGTGTGGGCGAAGACAGGAGTTCTGTATTTTCTTGGACTTGCGTCATTTATCTATGGATATGTGCGGATCTTTTCCAAGAAATACGAGAAACGTGCGGCGGAGAACAAGTGGTTTCTGAGCCACACAACAGGTGTTCGAAATGTATTTAAACGAATGAAGAAAAGTAAGGAAGCAGGAAAAGATTATAAGATCTTCACCTGCCCGCGTTGTGAACAGATGATCCGAATCCCACGAGGCAAGGGAAAGATCGAGATAAGATGTCCGAAATGTGGGAATACTTTTATTAAGAAAAGCTGATTGGAGACAGGTGCGTGTTTGGATATATAGTAGTAAACCAGCAGGAAATGAAATTTAAAGAATTTGATGAATACCACAGGTATTACTGCGGGTTGTGCAGAGCGCTAAAAGAAGATCAGGGTGTAAAAGGGCAGTTGTCATTAAGCTATGATATGACATTTCTGGTTCTGTTGCTTACCGGGTTGTATGAGCCGGAAGAGGAGCGGGGCGCAAAAAGATGTGTAGTCCATCCGATGATGCAGCATGAATATGCCAGAAATCTGTACTCCGATTATGCAGCGGATATGAACCGTATTCTTACATATTACAAATGCATGGACGACTGGACGGATGATAAGAAGCTGTTCCGTAAGCTATATGCGGATCTTTTAATACCGAAGAAAGAGCTGGAAAAGGAAGGCAGCCGGTTATATGATTACAGACAGAAGATAGATGTTGTTGCAGACCGGCTTGCAAAGATTAGTGAGCTTGAGAAAGAAAACAGTGAAGATCTGGATCGGTTGTCGGGATATTTTGGTGAAGTACTGGCAGAGATATTTGCCGTAAGAGCTGATGCATGGGAAGAAAATTTGAGAAAGATCGGTTGTTATCTTGGAAGATTTGTATATATTCTGGATGCTTACGACGATATCGAAAAAGACAGGAAAAAGCACAGCTTTAATCCACTGATACACAAGCTGACATGCAGTGAAGAAATGAAGACAGAGGATATTCCGGTGGAGGAATGGCAGAAGCTTGCAGACTGGATAAAAGAAGTCCTGATGATGCAGGCGGCGGAATGTGCCAGAGAATTTGAGAAGCTTCCGATTATAAAAAATGTGGAAATTCTCAGAAATATCATGTATTCTGGCATATGGAATAATTATTACAAAGTAACTGCCAGAAGATGCGGTAGCAAAACGGACAACAGGCAGAATGGAGAATAAATGAAAGATCCTTATGAAGTGCTGGGACTGCCACATGGTGCCAGCAATGATGAAGTAAAAAGTGCATACAGACGATTGAGCAGAAAATATCATCCGGATGCAAATATCAACAATCCGAATAAAGCCGAGGCTGAGGAGAAGTTCAGGGAGATCCAGCAGGCATACAAGGCGATCATGGATGGTGATACCAGTTATGGAAATCCATACGGAGCAGGTGGATATGGTAGCCCATATGGAAATGGTTCGTATGGTTCAGACAGTTACCGGAACAGCAACAGTGGTGGAAGAACGACTTATGATGAGTCAGATCCATTTGGCGGATTCTATGGTGGCTTTTTTGGACCGTTTGGCGGGTTTGGCGGTTATACCGGCAGAAGACGCGAGGAATACGATCCGAATGATCAGGATTCCGGATATTTTCAGACGGCCAGAAATTATCTGCGGTCAGGCAGTTATGAGGAAGCAAGGACAGTGCTGAACCAGATCCAGGATCATAATGCAAAATGGCATTATTATTCCGGTGTGTGCAATGCCGGACTTGGTAATCAGATCCGGGCGCTTGAGATGTTACAGAGAGCGATACAGTTAGAGCCTGATAATATGGAATACAAGCAGGCATATGAACAGATCAAGAGCGGTTCGAAGTGGTATATGGATCAGGGGCAGGGCTATGGCATGGATATGTCAGGCCGGGATATGACAAAATGCTGTAATACATTCTGTACGACCCTGCTATGTCTCTCCTGCTGTGGCGGAAATATGTGTTGTATCCCTTGCGGCGGCTATTATTCAGGCGGTCATTAGAAGGAAGAGACATTATGAAACTGTTCAAATATTGGCATGTTGCATAGGGCAAGGGCGTATAAATAACAATAAAAACAGAAAAAATTGAAAAATCATTGTAAAATTGCAAGATTAATTAGACTTTGGTCTAAAAAATATGTATTTTTCTACAAAAAATTAAGACATGTATTGAGAAATACATGTTTTTTTGTTAAAATAATATAGGTTTCTTCCAAAATTTCTCATGGTAAAACTGGTTATTATGATGAATTAGGGTGAAAGAGATATAAAGGATGCGGAAAATATCGGCATCTGATTATAGAAAAATCGTCAGGGATATATTCTGGCGTGCAATTTTCAAGGAGGATACGATAAATGAAAAAGTTGATTGATTTCGACAAAGAGGGCTTCAAAAAAGAGGTCATTACAAATGTGAAGACATTGTACAGAAGACCGATTGAAGAGGCAACTCCACAGCAGGTATTCCAGGCTGTCAGCTACGCTGTTAAGGATGACATCATAGACAGATGGATAGCAACACACAAGGAATATGAGAAGGATAATGTTAAGACAGTGTATTATCTGTCTATGGAGTTCCTGATGGGCAGAGCTCTGGGAAACAATCTGATCAACCTGACATACTATGATGCAGTAAAAGAAGCATTAGATGAACTTGGATTTGATCTGAACATGATTGAGGATCAGGAGCCGGATGCAGCACTTGGTAATGGTGGTTTGGGACGTCTTGCAGCATGCTTCCTGGATTCTCTTGCAACACTTGGTTATCCTGCATATGGATGTGGTATCCGTTACCGTTATGGTATGTTCAAGCAGGCAATCAAGGATGGTTATCAGGTTGAGCTTCCAGATGACTGGCTAAAGGATGGTAACCCATTTGAAATCAAACGTCCGGAGTACGCTGTAGAAGTTAAATTTGGCGGTTATGTAAGAGTTGAAAATAGAAATGGAAGAAATTATTTTATTCAGGATGGTTATAAGACTGTTCGTGCTGTACCATATGACATTCCGGTTGTTGGTTATGGAAATAATGTTGTAAATACACTTCGTATCTGGGATGCAGAAGCAGATCAGGAATTCTGTTTGGATTCATTTGATAAGGGTGAGTATGAGAAGGCTGTCGAGCAGCAGAATCTTGCAAAGACGATAGTAGATGTTCTCTATCCAAACGATAACCATTATGCAGGAAAGGAATTGAGACTGAGACAGCAGTATTTCTTTATTTCAGCATCTGTTCAGAGAGCAATCCTGAAATTTAAAGAGATGAATGACGATATTCATAAGCTTCCGGATAAGATCACATTCCAGATGAATGATACACATCCATCAGTTACAGTAGCAGAATTAATGAGAATCCTGATGGATGAAGAAGGTCTTGAGTGGGATGACGCATGGGATATCACAACCAGAACATGTGCATATACTAACCACACAATTATGGCCGAGGCTCTTGAAAAATGGCCTATCGAATTATTCTCAAGATTACTTCCTCGTATCTACCAGATCGTAGAAGAGATCAACAGAAGATTCGTGCTTAAGATCCAGTCTATGTATCCTGGCAATCAGGATAAGGTTAAGAAGATGGCTATTCTTTATGACGGTCAGGTGAAGATGGCTCATCTTGCTATCGTAGGCTCTTACTCTGTAAATGGTGTTGCAGCTCTTCATACAAAGATATTGGAAGAAAGGGAACTGAAGGACTTCTATGAGATGAGACCTGAGCAGTTCAACAACAAGACAAATGGTATTACACAAAGACGTTTCCTTCTTCATGGTAATCCGCTTCTTGCAAGCTGGATCACAGATAAGATCGGTGATGAATGGATCACAAAGCTTACAAATCTGAAGAAGTTAAAAGTATATGCTACTGATGAGAAGTACCAGCAGGAATTCATGAATATCAAATACCAGAATAAGATTCGTCTTATAAATTACATCAAGGAGCACAATGGCGTGGATGTAGATCCTCGTTCTATCTTTGATGTACAGGTTAAGAGACTTCATGAGTACAAGAGACAGCTTCTTAATATTTTACATGTTATGTATCAGTACAATGAGCTGAAGACAAACCCATCATATGATATGTATCCAACAACATATATCTTTGGTGCGAAGGCTTCTGCCGGTTATAAGAGAGCAAAGCTTATCATCAAGCTGATCAACTCTGTTGCAGATGTTATCAACAATGATGCATCTATCAAGGGTAAGATCAAGGTTGTATTCATCGAAAACTACAGAGTATCTAATGCAGAGCTGATCTTTGCAGCAGCAGATGTCAGCGAGCAGATCTCAACAGCTTCCAGAGAAGCATCCGGTACCGGTAACATGAAGTTCATGTTAAACGGTGCAGTTACACTTGGAACCATGGATGGTGCAAATGTAGAAATCGTTGAAGAAGTTGGCGAAGAAAATGCAGTTATCTTCGGTTTAAGAGCTGAAGAAGTTATGAAGTATGAGCGTGAAGGTGGATATAATCCAAGAGATATCTACAACAATGATGCAGCAGTAAGAACAGTTCTTACACAGCTGATCAATGGTATGTATTCTCCTGATGATCCAGAGCGTTTCAGAGATCTGTATGATTCACTTATCAATGAGGATGTATACTTTATCCTTAAGGATTTCGATGCTTACGTTCAGGCTCACAGAAAGATCGATGCTCTTTACAGAGATGAGAAGAACTGGGCTAAGATGGTTATGCTGAACACAGCATGTTCCGGTAAGTTCTCATCTGATAGAACAATCGAAGAGTATGCAAAAGAGATTTGGAATCTCAAAAAGGTTAATGTCACATTAGACTAAGTGTAAGATATAAAAATACGAACGACCGGCGGTCAGTATATAATACACATATTTATTTCGCAAGACGCTTTCGCTCTAATCCTCGTGCAGCGGTACATAAGGTTGCAAAGTATGCAACCTAAGTACCGGCCTCGGATAAGGCTTGCTACATAATAGTGTATTTATATACTGACCGCCGGTCTGTTTTGTATTGTTACTTTAGACAAGAAATGTCTTATTTCTTATAGAGCAGACTTAATGTATAACCTTCCTCATTAGTATAGAAGAGGTTTATTTCTTGAGTTTCACTTTTTTGGTGTTGGTGCAGACCTTCTTTTTGGTGGCTTTTTTTACTGTGTTGGAGTAGACTTTTCCGGTACAGTTATTGTCGGCGTATACACCAAAGGTAACGGAAGAAATCTTGTTTTTGGTTATAAGGATGTTGGCTTTTCTTATGGTGAAACCAGCACCTTTTTTGTTTCCGGTAATTGTGTTATTTGTTGCAGTGATTTTGTATTTGGTTGTTGCCGGCTGGATATAGATTCCTGCATTGGAGCAGCCGGATATTTTATTTTTGTCAATCTTTAAAGTATTTGAAATGCTTGAGATCAGGATACCGCTGGTTTTGGTATTTTTGATCGTGTTGGCTGATATCGTTTTGCCGATGGATGACTTATTTAGGGTTTGAATGCCATATTTGGCGGCGGATGATATCTTATTGCCGTTTACACTTCCGGTAACCTTGGATTTCAGAGATACCACGATAGCTGAGTCACTGCATTTTTCGATAGTATTTTTATTGATGGAGCCTTTTACCTTGGAAGAATTATAAAGGACAATTCCGCGGTAGGATGAATATTTGGCAGCATCGGCCAGAATCTTATTTCCCGTTATAGAGCCGGTGGTTGATTTTAAGCTGACCTTTATACCTGCCAGATTCGTATGTTTACCATTTTTTCTGGTATCAATGATCGTGTTATTTGTGATCTTGCCTGTTGTGCAGTTATTATAAATGGAGATACCTCCTTCTTCGTTATAAGATGAAATTTTGTTTCTGGTGATATTTCCGGATGTACAGTTGTTGCTGATAAAGATGCTGCCCCGTTTGCAGCTTTAAGGTGATCCCATTTACATGAACATTAGTTGCGTGGGAAAGACGTACGATCGTTGAATCATTTGATGGAATACTGATCAATGTTCCGCCATTTATAGTTATATTTTTGAATCCGTTATAGCCGTTGCACAGAGAACTTGCATTATAATTGCTCTGTCCCTTGTATGAACCGTTTGTTCCGGTGGTGATC
>DJPV01000006.1:38313-42180 GCA_002437435.1 Lachnospiraceae bacterium UBA6403
GTGATCGTATCGCCGGAAACAGAGTATGAGTTTGCAAAAAGTTCCGGTGAAGTGTCATTTGATGCTTTGCTTTCAGTAGCTGTTAAGTTGGCTGAAAATGTCTGCGTATCTGCGGTGTAAGCAACACCGGAAACAAGCAGCAGTCCTGAAGCAAGCAGGATAAGATGTTTTTTCATATAAATGTCCCCTTTCAGTTATAAATATGATCTCATTTACCTGAGAATAAAATAGTTCATCTGGAAATTTCCTAAAATACAGATGTTTCCCACTGTTTTGTATGTCCTGATCCGGTAATAAACCGGTTTGTTATTTGGCAGATCATGCAGGGTATAAGATGTTTGATTTGCATTCAGACGTATAACCTGTTTGCAGGAAAAGTCTTTGCAGGTGCTGTATTGTAATTCATATCCGTCCATTCCCTTTACAGCATCCCATTTGATCGTTGCTTTATTTTTTCCATTATCTGTCATAGTTTCAACTGTTGATGAAATGACTACATTCATTTTCTGGACTTTTTTATCGATGTAGATTTCTTTTTTTGATATATCACTATATATATTATCATAGATCGATCCCGATACAGAAGTTGTAGCATGAATGCCATATTTGAATTTTTCAAATTCATTTGCGGCGATCAAAATCTTGCATTTAGAAAGCTGGATACCATTGATTGATGCCGATCCGGATAAGGTATTTTCGGATATAGTGGTCAGATTCTTTTTTCCTGCAGCGATATTAATAGCAGCATTTTTATTTTCGTTCAGTTCGTTGTGGGCAACGGTCAGGTTATTTTCAATGCTTTGGATATTGATTCCATAATTATTACATTCTGTAATGATGTTACCCGTGATGCTGTTTTGAACAGTTGATTTCTTTTCGAGCAAAATACCGTTTGTACCACTGAATGAGATATGGTTACCTTCAATATTGTTGCAGACGGTGGAAGAATCAGTGATCGCAATAGCACTTTTTTTAGCAAAAATGATATCATTGCGGTTGATCTGGTCTGCTATTTTGGAATCCCTTTTTACGACAATGGAATATTCACTTGTATTTGCGATGGTATTGTTGCTGACAGACTCTGATAACCGGGAATCAGAATCAATCAGGATACCATAACCGGAGGAATATTTTGATTTGGATGCGTAGATCCGGTTTCCTTCTATTCCTTTAGAGATCGATCTGCCACTTATGACAATACCGGATGCAAATTGTTTTTTTCCATAATTACCCATGTCAAAGATCTGGTTGGAGTTAATGTATCGTGCAGTACTCATATTGTTGATCTTAACTGCAGGATTTCCACTTACTGCTGAGATTATGTTTCCAATGATATCAGAAACCATACTGTTGTTTTCAACTACCAGACCGCCGGAAGCACATTTTTTTATTATGTTATTTGTTATATCGTTAGTACAGGAACTGTGCTCCGTCAGCCGGATGCCGGATTTGGAACAGTTCTTTATATTATTATTTACAATGTTGGACAGGGAGGATTGTTCGTATACTACAATGCCATTTCTGGACATATTTTTGATGGAATTCCCTGTTATGGAAATGTCGGAACTGTTTTTGTCAATTCGTATTCCATCTCTGTGTTTTGCATATGGATCCTGCTTTGAGAACTTTGCGCCTTTGATAGAATTCTCTGCAATTTCACAATTTCTTGCATCGGTCACGGTTATTCCGTCTCCTGCTGTAATGATCGTGTTATTTCGGATCGATATGGAACTGATATAATGATTTCCTTTTGGCAGGGCATAACCATCACCACCTGAAACATCATCAGATATATTTCTACCATATACATAGATCCCGGCTACGATCAGGGTTGTCGGATGGTAGACAATCTGTATGGTATTTCCACTGATCTCAGTATTCAGATCATGAATGGTTGTAGCATCATACATTTTACTTCCATCCAGTATGGAGGTATTCATGGAGCGGTCATATTCTCTGGCATTTTCAACAAGAATACCACCTCCACAGTTCGTAATCGTATTGTCTTTGATCTGACAGTTGATATAGTTCAGGCAAATGATACATTCTTCCAACACATTTTCAAATGTATTATTGCTGATATTGATATTTTCATGGTAAGAACCACAAAGCATAGTGTGTGTTCCAACGCCACGGGCAATATTTCGAAATGTATTATGTGTGATCTCCACATTTTTCATCGGTGTGCCATCCTGATAGACGCCTGGGTAAACCAGATTACTATATGGCATGTCAAGCTGGATGGATTCCTGTTTCTGAAAATTAGTCGTGGAGTCTGCGCTCTTTCCATGATCCAGGAATGTACAGTTGCGAACATAAAAACCGTCAATGGCAGCGACTTCCATTTGGTGCACGCAGCCACCTCCTGCCAGCGTTAAACCGTCCAGAGTGACGTTCCTTGCATGAAAGATACGTATCATGCTACCGGTATTTTCAGGTGTACTTTCCCATGTGCCGCCAAGTACCGTGATATTTTCAAATGCATCATAGCCTGAACAGCCTTCGCTTGAGTTGAATTGTTCATATCCACGATATGGTGCATTGGTTCCGCTGATGACCATGTTTATTTTTTTTGTACCCTGACAAGTAAGGTGTACATTTGTTACATCGAGTGTTGTGTTGCTGTATATATGCAGAGACTTTGAGAGATAGTAATCTCCCTCTTTGACTTTGACTGTTATGATCTGGCCGGAGTTTTCTGCAAGGTCTCTTGCATTGATAAGAGCTTCACGCAGTTTGTCAGAGATATCACTGCCGTTTTTTGCAGATACATTGATCGTTGTCTGATCAGAAGAACTGTTCTCTTTGGCTGATGCGGTTATTCTGGTCTGTGCGGAAAACAGGAGAATGAACAGAGTCAGGGTAAATAAAGTAAGTAATAATTTTTTCAATGAATGCGCCTTCTATACAAATTAATTTATGCGATCTACATGTTCTTTGTTTGTTTCGGAAATAATATAGTGTGGACGATTCTTTACTTCCAGATAAGTTTTTGCCATATATTTTCCCATAATTCCCATGCAGAGGAATTGTAAGCCTGCGATAAATATGATGATACAGGCAAGAGATGGCCAGCCGGCAACCGGATCGCCAAATATTGCTTTTCGGATAATGATAAATATGACCATAATAAATGATAGTATGGTCAGAAAGATACCAAGACCGGAAGCAATGGACATCGGAGCTTCTGAGAAATTGATAATACCGTCGATCGCGTATTTAAAAAGTCCACAGAAGTTCCATTTGGTTTCTCCTGCGATCCGGTTTACATTTTCATACTGGATCCATTTGGTCTTAAAACCGATCCAGCCGAAAATTCCTTTGGAGAAACGGTTATATTCACACATGGAAACGATGCTGTCTACCATTTCTTTTTGCATCAGACGGAAATCTCTTGCACCGTCTACGATATCTGCATCAGAAATCTTGTTAATAAGTTTGTAGAATTTTCTGGCAAAAAAAGAACGGATCGGTGGTTCACCTATACGGGAGACACGTCTGGTTGCAACACTGTCATAATCTTCGGTTTCCAGACAATTTAACATTTCAGGGAGCAGAGATGGCGGATCCTGCATATCGGCATCCATAACAGCGGTGTAGTCGCCGTCGGAATTACAGAAACCGGCATACATGGCTGCCTCTTTTCCAAAGTTTCTGGAAAATGAGATGTATTTGTAGTGAGAGTCGGATGCACAGATTTCTTTCATGACAGTCAATGTCTGATCAGATGAACCATCGTTGATCAGAATAACTTCTGTGTTATAGTTTATTAGCTGAAGTATGATTTTATTTAACTCTGCTACAAATAAAGGAAGTGCTTCTGCCTCGTTGTAACAGGGAATGATTAAAGTTAACTTTTTCATAAAA
>DJPV01000022.1 GCA_002437435.1 Lachnospiraceae bacterium UBA6403
GTGATATTAAACTGAATAAGATAACAATAGAATAATTTTTTAATATGATAATAAATGTATTCACTGGAAGATGGAGCTTTTGTGTAAAATCAAAGGCTCTTTTTTTGTAAATATAAAATATTGGTGCTGATTGGTGTAAAATTATATAAAATAAATGTGTAATCTAATGTTAAAATTAATCAATAATATGTTGATTTTTACATGAATGTTCGCTACACTATATTCAGTACATTTGAGGAGGTCTGAGTATGTATAGAAAAATTATAGGTTTTTTAGAAGAATGGAAAGAAAACAGACACCGTAAACCTCTTATTTTACAGGGGGCAAGACAGGTTGGAAAGACATATTCTATTCTGGAATTTGGGCGTACCCACTATGAAAATGTGGCATACTTCAACTTTGAAACCAATCCGAAATTGAATGAAACCTTTGAGGAAAACATCAGCCCTGATTATCTGATACCGATTTTATCTCATATCGCAGGGCAAACTATTGTAAAAGAAAAAACATTGATTGTATTTGATGAGGTGCAGCTTTGTGAAAGGGCGTTGACTTCTCTCAAATACTTTTGTGAAGATGCTCCGGATTATCATATCATTGTTGCAGGAAGTTTGCTTGGTGTTGCGGTTAACAGAGCTAGATTTTCCTTTCCTGTCGGAAAGGTTGATATGAAAACACTGTATCCGATGGATATGGAAGAATTTATGTTGGCTCTTAATGAGGATGATTTGGTAGAGCAGATTAAAAAATGCTTTGTTACAAATACACCGCTGCCGTCTGCTTTACATGATGCAGCAATGCAGCTTTATCGTCAGTATCTTGTGGTTGGAGGTATGCCGGAGTGTGTGCTGCAGTTTGCTGAAACAAAAGATTATATTCTTGTTCGTCATACACAAGATACAATACTCGCAAGCTATCTTAATGATATGAGCAAATATAACAACTTGAATGAAATCAAGAAAACCAGACTTGCTTATGACAATATAACTGTTCAGCTTTCAAAAAAGAATACTCGTTTTCAATATAAGCTGGTTAAGAAGGGTGGAAGGGCTTCTGAATTTGAAAATGCGATCGAATGGCTTTGCTTATCGGGTATCGTGTCACAGGTTTACAAGGTTGAGCAAATAAAAAAGCCATTGGAGAATTATCGTGATATTGATGCGTTTAAGATTTATGTATCGGATTCAGGTTTGCTTTGTGCTAAAAAAGATTTAGCGGCTAATGACATTCTTTATATGGTTGACGAGATTAACGATTTTAAAGGAGGCATGACAGAGAACTATGTCAATGTGCAACTTTCTATTAACGGCTATCACACGTATTATTGGATGTCTAAGCGTGGAGCTGAGATTGATTTTATTATACAGCGTGACGGCCAGCTTATTCCTGTTGAGGTCAAATCTGCGGATAATACCAGAGCCAAGAGCTTAAAGGTTTATATGGACACCTACAAACCTGCTTATGCGATCAAGATTTCTGCAAAAAACTTTGGTTTTGAGGATAATAAGAAGATTGTTCCATTATATGCTGCATTTTGTATCTGAAATAAAATAAATTTATATATTATATTCACAGGCATCAAAACTATATGGGTTTGGGTAAAGGTTTGGTTTTTGTGCCTGAAAGGTTTGCTATACAAAAACAGTATTAAATAATATAATCTAAAAGCGTCAGGGTTATGGGAGTACAAAATGAAGCAAATGAATAATGAAGTAATTTATCCACGTTCAGAAGAAGAAATGCGGCAGGTGTTAGGAACAGCAGAAAAAGAAGGGCGGCTGTTAGAAACTATTCAGGAAGAGTTTGTGAAGCAGACATTTTCCATGCCGGTGCTTTGGGGGTGTCGGGCATACTTCTACAAACTGAAAAAAGAAGAATTGTTAACATATCCGGTTCTGCTCGCGCAGCTTGCGTTGTTATCTACTATGGACGGGAATCTGGAGCAGGCAAAAGAATATGTACAGCTTATGGGAGAAACACCGAGACTGGTGAAGATGAATACATATAATATGCTGGACATATGCCGTCTTAAAACAGAGCTGGTCATGCCATATGTCAGTGATGCAGTATTTTTTCGTATTGTAGATTTCCTGATCGAAGAAAAACTGGTGCCGGTGAAAGGGCTTACGCTTTCTGCATGCCGACCAGGTATACTGAATGGATTCCGTGACTTTACAAGATATGGGAAATATCTGGAAAAGAATAAAGACGGAATAACAGAAGCAGCATGCCGGCTATATGGAGCCGGTGTTGGGCAGAAGGTATACGAGATCATGCAGGCAGAGTGGTATTATCAGAACAATAAATGTTTTGAAGCACTGATCCTTGTGACCGGAACGATTCCATTGATCGAGCAGGAGAAAGATATGCGGTGCCTGTTCGTGGCACTTGCACTTCAGATGCAGATCCTTCTTGTGAATGGACAGACAAAAGCTGCACGTCCGCTGGTGGAAAAGATCCGGAAACGGATACAGATTACAGGATGGGATGAATTATCATCCAGTCTGAATGCGATCGAATGTCTTGCTGCCTGTTATGATGGGCGGATGCAGGAGGTTCAGCATTGGTTGGATGAGACAGCGCCGGATGAGAATAAGGGTATCTTCATGATGGATATGTATGCATGGATGGTCAAGGTGCGGTGCTATATACAGACAGGCAAATACATGGCTGCCTATGTATTGGTACACCAGCTCATTACATTGCTACTTCCGGGCAGACGTTATATGGATTTGTGCGAATGTTATATGTTGTCAGCTATCATATATTATAAGATGAAAAATATGGAAGGTATGTGTGAGGAACTTTCCAAAGCCATAACACTTGCAAAAAGATGTGGCTATATCCGCCTGCTTGCAGATACAGGCAGTTGTATGGTACAAATGCTGACAATTTATCAGAAAGAATATGAAGAGGATCCTTTTGTAAATGAGATTAAGGAGCTTGCATATTCGGTCGGTACTTATTTCCCTGATTATTTAAAATCTCCATATGAGTATTATGAGCCTCTGACACAGATGGAAGAAAAAGTATTCCACCTGATGGCACAGGGGTTCAGTAATGATGATATTGCAAAGAAGCTTGGAAAAAAGATTGGAACGGTAAAATTCCATAGCTGCAATATCTTTCGTAAGCTGCAGGTTCCAAGCCGTCAGAAGGCAGTTGAACGTGGCAGGGAGATTGGTCTGTTATAAAAAACAGGCACCTGATATAAAGGGGCATTTTGTCCTTTTATATAGATCATTGAGATAGGAGGAAATAAGATTGAAACAAATAATCGAATTTGTGAAGCGTTTCATGTCAGTGGTAGTGACTGCAGCTATGGTCTTTGCAATGGTTACAGGCATTGGTGACTTCTTTCCGAAGATAAAATCGGAAGCGGCAGCACGCCAGACGCTGTATATCTGTGATATTAAATCCGGGGGATTTAGTGCCAATTATGCAGGATATACCAGACTGTCCATTGATGGAAATGCGGGAAATGTAAACAGAGGATGTGGGGCAGATGCAGCCAATGATTTTATCTGGGTAAAGACAACCACAGATCCGTCACAGGCATATACAAGGATATGGTCTGTATGGCAGGATGGTTCAGGTACATCAAGCAGTCTTGACGGGTATAGCGTTGAGAAAAAGACGGGTGACCTGAATAATGGTGCAGGTAAAAAATCCGGTTATATCTACATCTATGCAACAAAAGACAGAAATGCCGGAGATCCGATCTCGTCACTTGGTATCTGGAACGATACTGACAGAAAGCTGCAGTATGCCGGAGGAAATTCGGGAAGCAGTCTTACAAGTGAATACCAGCAGAACGTTGACAGCAGTTGGATTCGTATCGACGGAGATCTCAATGCACATGCCGGAGGAGCATATATCTACCTTTATTGTAAGAGAGCCCCTTATGTGACTCCGAATGATATAAGGATTAATTTTGATGGTGAATATCATAGAGGATATGTAGAGTCAAAGACATCCGGTGTATCGATCTCATATGATAATACCGGTATGTGTCAGGTAGGAAGTAATACTACAAAATATGCGGTGTCAAAATCCGGTATGGAGACAGCGTATGGTACATTTACAAATACGATCACTGATCCATATGGCTATGACAAATACACGAAGCTGGAGGATGGACTCTGGCTTGGAGTAAAGAGCACAGCGGAAACAGCAACAAAAGATGACTATTCTTATTCGGAGACAGATGGACTTACGATCAAGTCTGATAAGCAGATGATACTGTTCGGAACAAAATCCAGTAAGGTTATGAAGGGTCAGATAAAGGCAGCAGGGGATATTGATGTGAATCTTGCGATCCGTAGTTTGACGATCACACGGAATACTCAGGGGGCAGCGATCACAGTAAATCCGGCAGAGGGTAAGACCGTGACGATCACTGCTTATGGAACAAACAATCTGACATCATCGGGAGCTTATGCAGCGATCCAGAAGAATGGAAGCGGTAAACTGGTACTGACTTCTACGACGAAAGGTACTATAAATGCAACTGCCGGTAACAATGCGACATATGGAGCAGCCGGTATCGGTGGTGGTACGGACAAAACTTTAAAGGTTGTTTCAAATATCGAGATAAATGGAAATGTTATTGTAAAAGCAAAGGGTTCACAGCCATCAAATGAAAGCTATGCAGCATATGGAGCAGCCGGTATCGGTTCTCAGTACAATGTGCCGGTTGATGGTATCCGGATCTCAGAAAATGCAGATGTAACAGCAATTGGTGCAAACGGAGCAGCCGGTATTGGCTCGGGAGCAAATGCTGATGCTGCCAATATCGAGATTGCAGGTGGAATCGTAAATGCAGCAGGAGGCAGCGGAACGATTGGTTCTAAGAGCATTGGTGGAGCCGGTATTGGTTCCGGTGCTTACATAAATGATGAAGCAAAGCTTGCTTCCGGTATTACCATTTCAGGAGGAAATGTAACAGCGACCGGTGGAGATGGCGGAGCCGGCATCGGTTCCGGATCTGATGTAGAAGCAGCAGATATTAAGATAACAGATGGTATTGTTACATTAGCAACAGGTGGAACAGATGCAGCCGGTGTTGGTTCGGGAGCAAATGCAAAGGTATCGTATATTATGATATCAGGAGGAACTGTAACAGCAGTTGGTGGAGCAAATGGAGCCGGTATCGGTTCCGGTCTGGCAGGTGCAGCCTCCGGTATTTACATTTCAGGAAATGGAGATGTAACGGTAACAGCAGGAACAGATGGAGCCGGTGTTGGTTCCGGTAAGAATGCATCTGTTGATAATATCAATATTAATTTAGAGGATACAGGAAAGCTGATTGTCAATGGTGCAGAAAACGGAGCCGGTATTGGTTCCGGAGCGACAGATGCTGTATCAGAGGCAACAAATATCAATATTTCAAATACTGGTTCTATTAGTATCAGAGCAAGAGGAAATGGAGCCGGTATCGGAGCCGGTCTTAATTCAGAGACAAGTAATATTAATATTACCGGTCAGGATGGCAAGACGGAAGGAAAACTTACAGTTATTGCTGCAAATGGTCCGGCGGTCGGTGCTTATGCGGGAGAAGTTAAGAACGTAAATGTCTTAACAGATGCAACAGTTAACCTCAGCGCTGAAAATGGTATTGCAGTAGGAGCACTAAATGGTTCGTCCGCTTCTGATATTACAATTATTGGTGATAATATCTGTGGAGCAACGGCAGAGGATGTTCCTGTTCTGGGAACTGTTTCTAATTCTGTTCTGTTTGTAGGAAAGACATATGAGGTTTATGGAACAGCAACCATTCGCAAGAGTACACATATTAAAGCAGGAACAACATTAGAATTACAGTCATCATCAAAGGTGATCATTCCGAAGGGCGTTGAACTTGTAGTTGATCCACAGCATGATGATGTGCTTCCGGGTGCGCTTGTCTGGGCACCTGACAGTGATGCACAGTTGATTATCAATGGCACTTTAACAGTTAAAGGAACAATGGCGATGGATTCCGAGTATGGTATCATTGTATTGAACGGTTCTCTTAATCTGGAAGAAAATGCCAATATTTATGGTAAATTCTTTATGAATGGTAAATATACCGGAAATGGTGTTATTACAAAGGGAAAGAATCAGACTCCGGAAGAAGGAGAGATTGCAGTATACCTTGAGCTGGATATTGATGATGGTGTAACCTACAATGCAAAGGGTAACCTTGCAGAGAACCAGTTGATCATTGATGAGTCCAGTCTGGAGGATATTACTACCGGTACATATGCAATTAATAACATTGTTGCACATGATGGATTCCAGATCACAGATATCCAGCTGGACGGAAAGTCTATTATAAATGATAACAGTTATGTTACAAAGAATTCGGAAACAGGAGAATACAATGTAGTATTATCGGTATCTGAATATCGTGGTGAGACGATAAAATTTGCTGTTAAAGCAAAGTCAACCGTAGAATCGATCAGCATTGAGCGTTTCCCAAATAAAACAGCATTTGCCAAAGGGGATACATTTAGTCTGGATGGTCTGAAGGTAGTAAAAACTTATAAGAATAAGAAGACGGAATCGGTTGATATTGACAAGGAACTGAAAATTACAGGCTATAATATGAGCAATGTCTCTGCACAGACAGTAACGCTTCAGTATATTGCAGATGACAGATACAGTGATGATATAACAGCGTCTTATAATATAACTGTATTTGATTTTGCAGGCTTAAATCAGACAAAAACAACACTTACTGCAGGCAACGAATCATTTGTTGCTACAAATATAGATAATACAGAGCATGTTGTTGAGTTTGCATTAGATAAGAATGTTGGTGATATATCAGCACTGAAAGATAAGATCCATCTTCAGGTACAGGGATTTACAAATACGGTCGGTCAGATTGATTTTGTATCAAGTGAAGTGATCGGACAGAATGCAGTTGAAGCAACGTATGTAGCAGATATATATGTAGATAAGGCAAAAACGGTTGTAATCCAATATACAGTTGTGATCACACAGCCGACATTATACTATGATCTTACAGATGCGGAAGTAACAATAAATGGTGAATATACTTACAATGGCACACAGCAGACACCAGATAAGGAAGATATCGAAGTTACGATTGATGGAACAGTAGTTCCGAAAGATCAGTATACGGTAGAGTATGGTGAGAATGTGAATGCCGGTACCGGTAAACTTACGATCAAGGGCGATGGTATCCATACTACAAACAGCAAAGAAGAAGCATTTACAATCGCAAAAGCGAAGCTTACAGATATCGATGCGCTTGTGAGATCAAATGAATTTACGGTTCAGAATGATGTGAAGCATGAGCTTCAGATAGAATTTGGCGAGATCGAAGGCCTTTCAGCAGATGAATATACGGTATCTTATAAGAAGGTATCCGATCAGTCAAATATCGTAGCAAGTGTATTAAACGGAGTTATCACGACTGCTTATGACACATCATATTCTAAAGCAGGAACAGCAGAGATTGCTGTAATTGTAACAATTAAGGATAAGGCAGTAAACTATTATGCAGATTCTGTTTTATCCCATTCTATAAAGGTTGCATTAACAAAGTATGTAAAGGGAACCAATATTACCATTACTTCTGACTCCGATGATTTTGCATGGGATGCATCAGCCGGTGAATATAAGGTAACACTTTATAAGGGCGAGAAGGTCTGGATTGAAGCAAAACTTAATGATGGATCAACAGATGTTATTGATTACAAGGTTGCAGAAGGCGGAGAGCAGATCGCTGCCTGCGATGGAAATTCCATTTCCGCATTAGGCGAGGGATCGACCACGATTACAGCAAGCACAGGTAAGGGTGCAACAACAAAGAGGATTGCGGTAACAGTCCTTCCGACAACGAAGCTTGAATTAACCGGTACAGCGATTTATGAGAAAGTATTTGGAGATAGTGCATTTACACTGGATGTAGCTCTGAAGAATACAGCACTTGAATCCAAGCTCTCTGCATTACGGTATGTTTCGGCCGATTCGGAGGTTGCAACTGTAGACGAGGATGGTAATGTTACTATAACGGGAAGTGGTGAGACTACAATTACAGTAACATCCTATACAGAAGAAAGAGCATATTCCTCAGGAGAGTTTGTGGTAACGATCAAAGTTGAGACACCACATACGAAGCATATCAAAGATAATGGAACAAGAGTTGAGCCAACCTGTGAGAAAAATGGTTCTATTACTTATAGATGTACCGAGTGCAATGAGGTTATGGACATCGTAGAGCTGCCGGCAACCGGACATAAATGGGATGAAGGAAAGGTTACAACACAGCCAACTACAAAGGCAGAGGGTGTAAAGACATATACCTGTAGTGTCTGCAAAAAGACAAGAACAGAGTCGATTGCAAAACTTGAAGAACCAGTGGATCCTACACCGGTGGATCCAACACCAGTGACCCCTACACCGGTGAACCCAACACCGGAAAAACCGACAGTAAAACCGATCAAGAAAGGTGATGTGCTTTCTGATGACAGTAAGGCTGCAAAGGTTCAGGTTATAAGCACATCCAAGAAAACAGTTGCATATAAAGCACCTGTAAATAAAAAGGCAAAGACTGTCAGCATTCCGGCAACTGTGAAGATCAGAGGTACGAAATACAAAGTAACACAGATCGCAGAGGGTGCTTTTAAGAATAATAAGAAAGTAACAAAGGTTACAATTGGAAGTAATGTTAGTAAGATTTCCAAGAATGCTTTCAGCGGAGCTGCAAAACTTAAAACTATCACAATTGGACAGAACGTAACGGAGATTGGAGCAAATGCATTTAAGGGCTGTAAGGTTCTTACC
>DJPV01000066.1 GCA_002437435.1 Lachnospiraceae bacterium UBA6403
CAAGAATAATTGATAATAGAATTGAACAATTTTTGGAGAGCTTTGGTGCTGTATGTATAGAAGGACCAAAGTGGTGTGGTAAAACATGGACTTCTTCTTACCATAGTAATAGTGAAATTTATATGGGAGATCCTGCAGGTAATTTTCAAAATAGAACGCTGGCACAAATGTCGCCGGATTTGGTATTGAATGGTGACAAGCCAAGATTAATTGATGAATGGCAGGAAGTTCCGCCGTTATGGGATGCAGTTAGATATAAGGTTGATCAAACAGGAGAAAAGGGACAGTTTATATTAACAGGATCGGCAACTCCTAATCATAAGGGAATCATGCATAGTGGTGCAGGAAGAATTGCAAGAATAAAGATGCATCCAATGTCACTTTACGAATCTGGTGATTCCTCTGGCGAAATTTCATTAAAAGAGTTATGTAATGATAATATAATTCCGGTTATGACTGGTGAAGTAAATCTGCAAAACTTAATTAAGTATATTATTCGGGGAGGATGGCCTGGTAATATAGACATACCTGTTGAACAGGCAGCACTTTTACCAATTCAATATATTGATGCCATAATTGACGATGATGTATATAGAATGGATGGTGTAAAACGTAATAAGGAAAAAATGAAACTGTTACTTCGATCTTTGGCGAGAAACGAAGCAACTACAGTTACCAATACCTCACTTGCAAGAGATGTGAAAGAAATGGATGATACTGATCTTGATAAGGATACTATTGCTGATTATCTGGATATATTCAAACGACTTTTTATTATAGATAATCAAATGCCATTTTCAACAAATATCCGATCATCTGTTAGAATAAAGCAAGCGGAGAAACGGCATTTTTGTGATCCTTCTCTTGCCTGCGCTTTGTTGAATGCGACACCGGAGATGTTGATCAATGACCTGCAAACACTTGGATTTTTATTCGAGTCTCTTTGTGAACGGGATTTGAAAATATATGCAGAGTCGTTTGGTGCCTCATTATATCATTATCAGGATTATGATAATAAAGAAATAGATGCAGTTGTTGAACTTAGTAATGGTGAATGGTGCGCATTTGAAATTAAATTAGGTGCAAATCAGATTGATGACGCTGCGAAGAGTTTATTAGATATAAACAAAAAGATTGGAAATGATCCCAAAGGAAAGCCTGCAAAAATATTGTGTGTTATTTGTGGTTTGTCTAATGCAGCATATAAACGGCCGGATGGCGTATATGTTGTGCCAATTACAGCATTAAAAAATTAATTTAAAAATTTTCAAAAAATATAAAACTTTTTTGCAACCTCTGTGTCATATAGGTGAAACGATACAGAGGCTGCATTTTTTATGGATGAATTTCCGGATGAAATGCTCCTCAGATAAAGAAAAGGAGAATAAAAAAATGAAGAAAATGAAAAGAATCGAAATCGCACAGTACATCGCATTGGGAGCAACTTGTTTAACCGTTTTAGGATTTGTCCTTTCCGGTATCTTTGGTGGCAGGATCCCGATGTCCATGATGGGGTATGGAGTTATGGCAGGCATTGTTTCCTACTTCTTCGGAGGGTTTGGAACTGCGGTGAGAATGGCAGGCAAGATAGCAAAATGGGGCTGGCTCATCGTACCATTTCCATATGACATCGTTACAGGTATGGTATCCTTCTTCATCTCGATCATGGTCTTTATCGGATTGCCGATCATTCCGATCCGTAAGGCATACAAAGAGCAGATGATGGATGCTGAAATAGCGGAATAAAAAGAAGGTAGAAAGAGAGGACAGATTATTATGAGTAAAAAAATGAAACAGATCATGTTAGCAGTAATTTTAATGGTGATGATGTGTGCAGTAAGTCCTGCACGAAAGGTATCCGCAGAGGTGTTAAACAATCCACAGCAGATCGTATGGGGTCAGAGTTACAGTGGTGAGTTGGAAGATGCACAGAATACATATGAGTATACATTTACGATGAAGAAATCCGGTACATTTTCTCTTGCGATTGTGACGGAAGGAATTGGAAAGACACACACCGGGCTTAATTATATAAAAGTCAGCGATATGTATGATAATGAGATCTATACAGCAGCAGTCAAAGAAGGAAATGGCAGCTATAAGGCAGAATTATTAGCAGGTGATTACAAATTATCTCTGTGTGCAGGCTTTTATACCGGCTGCAAATTCACATTTACGGCATCTTATAAAGCATCCGGTGAGACACGTTCCGAGTCCTGGCAGGCACAGAACGATGAGAAGACAATGGCATTTGCCTACAAGGCAGGTACGACCTATAAAGGACAGTTTGCATTTAACGAGACAACAGATATCTATAAGATGAAGATGACAAAGAACCAGTACATGAACATTCAGATCAACAGCAAGATCAAGGAAATGAATGTTGTGATCGAGAATACAAACGGAGACATTCACTATATTCAGACGGGTGTTACACCGGGAACCAGAAAATATACATTTTTCCTGCCAAAGGGAACTTACTACATCACGATGACCAAAGGCTGGCCATATAGCGTTGATCCAAATTATGCCGGAATGTATACATTTAAGACGACATTTACAGATGTTCCGAAGACAACAGTAAGCAAGGCGAAGAATCTTTCATCCAGAAAATTAAAGGTAACATGGAAATGCAAGAGCAAGGCGACCGGATATCAGATCCAGATCGCAACTGATAAGAAATTCAAGAAGAATAAGAAGGTGTATGATGCACCATTTAAGAATTACAATAACTGTACATTCTGGGATCTGAAAAAAGGCAAGACTTATTATGCCCGTGTCCGTTCCTATGTAAAGGCAGGCTCCCGTGAGAAGAAATGCTATTCTGCATGGAGCAAATATAAGACTGTAAAGATAAAGAAATAGAATATAATGTTATCCAGAAACTTAAAACTTTTTACCCACCTGATCTGTCCAATAAACAGGAG
>DJPV01000061.1 GCA_002437435.1 Lachnospiraceae bacterium UBA6403
GTAAGAAATAATTAAAGGAGTGAACAAAAATGGTTAGTAAAGACAACAGATCTGTAGTTCGTCAGAACAAACACAGAAAAATACGTAATCGTTTCAGCGGAACAGCTGAGAGACCAAGACTTGCGGTATTCAGAAGTAATAATCATATGTACGCTCAGATTATTGATGATTCAGTTGGAAACACACTTGTAGCAGCATCAACAGTAGAGAAGTCAATCAAGGAAGCACTTGAGCAGACAGATAATGTAGATGCAGCAGCATACGTTGGTAAAGTTGTTGCTGAAAGAGCGCTGGAAAAGGGAATCAAGACTGTTGTATTTGACAGAGGAGGATTCATTTATCAGGGTAAAGTTCAGGCATTAGCAGATGCAGCAAGAGAAGCTGGTCTAGAATTCTAAGAAGGAGGAAGAACAACATATGAAGCGTGAAATAATTGATGCTAGTAAATTAGAATTAGAAGATAAAGTAGTAGATATCAAACGTGTAACTAAGGTTGTTAAGGGCGGACGTAATTCTAGATTTGCATGTCTTGTAGTTGTTGGTGACAAAAACGGTCATGTAGGCGTAGGCGTTGGTAAGGCTGTAGAAATTCCTGAAGCTATCCGTAAGGGTAAGGAAGATGCAGCTAAGCACCTTGTTACAGTTCCTGTAAATGAAAACGGAAGTATCCCATATGATTGGAACGGAGAATTTGGTAGCGCAACAGTATTGCTTAAGTCAGCTCCAGAAGGTACTGGTATTATCGCCGGTGGTCCTGCTCGTAACGTACTTGAGCTTGCTGGATACAAGAATATCCGTACAAAATCCTTAGGATCAAACAATAAACAGAACGTAGTTCTTGCAACAATCAAAGGTCTTTCAGAGATCAAGACTCCAGAAGAGATTGCAAGACTTCGTGGAAAATCTGTTGAAGAGATACTTAACTAAGGAGGTATTATAAGATGGCAGATAAATTAAAAGTTACTTTAGTAAAATCACCAATCGGATGCGTACCAAAGCATAAGAGAACTGTAGAGGCATTAGGTCTTAAGAAGGTAAACAAGTCAGTTGAACTTCCTAACAATGCGGCAACTCTTGGTATGGTTAAGCAGGTTGGTTATTTAGTAAAGGTAGAAGAAATCTAATTATATTTGAAGGAGGTGCAGGTCGTGAATTTATCAACATTAAAGCCAGCAGAAGGTTCTAAGCATAGTACTAATTTCAGAGTAGGCCGTGGTCATGGTTCAGGAAATGGTAAGACTGCAGGTAAGGGCCATAAGGGTCAGAAGGCACGTTCAGGATCACCTAGACCAGGATTTGAAGGCGGACAGATGCCTTTATATAGAAGAATCCCTAAGAGAGGATTTACATGTATCAATCACAAAGATATCGTTGCAATCAATGTTTCAGTTCTTGATCGTTTCGAGGATGGAGCAGAGGTTACAGTAGATACACTTGTTGGATGCGGTATCGTAAAGAATCCACGTGATGGAGTTAAGATTCTTGGAAATGGAGAGTTAACAAAGAAGCTTACAGTTAAGGCAAATGCTTTTTCAAAGTCAGCAGCCGAGAAGATTGAAGCTCTTGGCGGAAAAGCAGAGGTGATCTAATAATGTTTAAAACCTTTATCAATGCATTCAAAGTAAAGGAATTAAGACAGAAATTATTATATACATTCTTTGTTCTTGTAGTAGTCAGGCTGGGAAGCCTGATTACTGTGCCGGGAATCCGGGCGGATGCGATTAAAGAATATCTGAGTAACGCACTTGGAGATTCCTTCAATCTGTTCAGCTCATTCACCGGAGGATCGTTCGATCAGATGTCAATATTTGCATTGAATGTAACACCATATATTACAGCTTCCATTATCATCCAGCTTCTTACCATAGCGATTCCTGCTCTGGAAGAGATGCAGAAAGATGGTGAAGATGGAAGAAAGAAAATTACAGCAATTACCCGTATCTTAACGATCGGTCTTGCAATTCTGGAAAGTGCAGGTCTTGCGATCAATTTCGGAAGAAAAGGATTCATGGACAACTACAATTTCTGGACAGTACTGTCGATGATCGTTATCCTTACAGGTGGTAGTGCATTTGTAATGTGGCTTGGCGAGCGTGTAACAGATCGTGGTGTAGGAAATGGTATTTCCATCATCCTGTTGATCAACATCGTATCAACCATGCCAAATGACTTCAAGAATATTTACACACAGTTTATTAAAGGCAAAGATTCGGTCAGAATGTGTTTGATCGCACTTCTGGTCGTTGCAATTGTTGTAGCTGTAACAATTCTTGTATGTATGCTTCAGGGAGCTGAAAGAAAGATTCCTGTACAGTATGCAAAGAAAGTTCAGGGTAGAAAGCAGATGGGAGGCCAGTCCTCTAACATTCCTCTTAAGGTAAATACAGCAGGCGTTATTCCTGTAATCTTTGCTTCTTCACTGATGGCGATTCCTTCTATTATAACAAGTTTATTTGGAAAGAGCCCATCCGGTGTCGGCGCTAAGATCCTTCAGGGAATGAGCCAGTCATACTGGTTTAATCCGAACTATCCTTGGGGATTCCTTGGATTAGCAGTATATATCTTACTGGTATTCTTCTTCGCTTATTTTTATACAGCAATTACCTTCAATCCGATGGAAATTGCAAATAACATGAAGAAGAGCGGCGGTTTTGTACCGGGCATCAGACCAGGTAAGCCAACCCAGGACTATTTAAATAAAATACTGAACTATATTATATTTATCGGAGCAGTTGGTCTTTTAATCGTTGCAATGATCCCAATGTTCTTCAATGGATTTTTCAGTGTAAATGTTTCTTTCGGTGGAACATCTATCATCATTGTAGTTGGTGTTGTAATTGAGACTATGAAGAGTCTGGAATCACAGATGTTAGTAAGACATTATCAGGGATTCTTATTAGATTAATTGTAAGATACAGATATAAAAAACACGAAAAATGGGAGTGTACACTTGTGCACTTCCTATTCGTGTATTATAGTATAAGTATCTATGGCTTATTCATTTGAAGGATGAGCTGAAAACAGGAGGGAGCATAATTAATGCGTCCCGCAGGAAAATAAAAAATGGAGGTTATATATGAAGATAATTATGTTAGGTGCGCCAGGCGCAGGCAAGGGTACACAGGCCAAAATGATCGCTGAGAAGTACGGAGTACCACATATCTCAACAGGAGATATTTTCAGAGCAAACATCAAGAACGGAACAGAACTTGGAGCAAAGGCAAAAGAATATATGGATAAGGGACTCCTTGTTCCTGATGAATTAGTTGTAGATCTTGTAATCGACAGATTCAAAGCAGACGACTGCGCAAAGGGATATATCCTTGATGGATTCCCAAGAACAATTCCACAGGCAGAGGCACTTGACAAAGCATTATCAGCAATCGGCGATTCTGTAGATTATGCGATTAATGTAGAAGTACCGGATGAGAACATCGTTCGCAGAATGTCCGGAAGACGTGCATGTGTTGGCTGTGGTGCAACATATCATATTGTATATAACCCTACAAAAGTGGAAGGAAAATGTGACGTATGTTCATCCGATCTTATTTTAAGAGATGACGATCAGCCGGAAACAGTATTAAACAGACTGAAAGTATATCATGAGCAGACACAGCCATTGATCGATTTCTATGCTAAGAAGGGCATTTTAAAAGAAGTTGATGGAACAATGGATATGAATGATGTATTTGCAGCAATCGTTAAGATTTTAGGTGAATAAAAATGGCAATATCTATAAAATCTGAGAGAGAAATTGAATTGATGAAAGAAGCCGGCAGAATTCTGGCTCTCACACATGAGGAGCTGAAGAAGGCGATCAAACCGGGAATCTCAACCTATGAGATTGATAAACTCGGTGAAGAAGTGATCAGAAGCTATGGTTGTATTCCTTCCTTTCTGAATTATAACGGTTATCCGGCATCTATCTGTGTATCAGTGAATGAAGAAGTTGTTCATGGTATACCATCAAAGACAAGATTTCTGAAAGAGGGCGACATAGTAAGTCTTGATGCAGGAGTTATCTATAAAGGATATCATTCGGATGCAGCAAGAACTTATGGAGTAGGAGAGATTTCACCGGAAAATGAGCATCTGATCGCAGTAACAAAGCAGAGTTTTTTCGAAGCAATGAAGGTTGCAGTTCCGGGAAATCATATTCGAGATATCGGAAGGGCTGTAGAACAGTATGTTTTAAAATTTGGATATGGAATTGTAGAGGATCTGGTCGGACATGGTGTAGGAGCAAATCTTCATGAGGATCCGGAGATACCGAATTTTGAAACAATTAAAAAAGGACCGAAGCTGAAACCGGGAATGACGATTGCGATCGAACCGATGATAACAGCAGGTGATTATGAAGTAGACTGGCTGGATGATGACTGGACTGTCGTAACCGTAGATGGTTCCAATGCAGCACACTATGAGAATACGATCCTTATTACAGAGGATAAACCGATCATCTTGTCGCAGGCAGAAGGATTGGAATTATAGAAAATAAAAAATGAATTCAAAATCTCAAGGATTTTAAGGAGGATTAAAAATGTCAAAAGCAGATGTAATTGAAGTAGAAGGAACAGTAATCGAAAAGTTACCAAATGCAATGTTTCAGGTAGAGATCGAGAATGGTCATAAGGTTTTAGCACATATCAGTGGCAAGCTCAGAATGAATTATATCAAGATCCTTCCGGGTGATAAGGTAACAATTGAATTATCACCATACGATCTGACAAAGGGAAGAATCGTTTGGAGAGATAAATAGTTTCTTCTATATAAAGATGTATGAAATGAATATCCTGTAAAGATATTCCCTTTATGGGATGTGATTTATCATAATAAACCCATTAATATGAAAAAAATAGAAAATGGGACTTGCATTCTATTGTGAAAAATGATAGAATGCTTATTCGTAGCGGACTTTTTTTGAAAGGAGATTTTCTAATGAAGGTTAGAGCATCAGTAAAACCTATATGCGATAAGTGCAAAGTTATCAAGAGAAAGGGAATCGTTAGAGTTATCTGCGAGAATCCAAAGCACAAACAGCGTCAGGGTTAATCAAAAAAAGAAACTGGGTATCAGGATGATAGCCCATCCAAGTGATATCTTGTTTTTTATGTATCAACACACACGGATGTGTTGTAAATTTTAAAAGCGGCTGTAGCATAATCATTATATGCTAGTAAAAATAAAAAAACAGGCAGCGAGATGGAAACATATGCATTTCACCTTAGCATTTTTATGTTGAGATATGTCGAGATCCGATATGCCAGACAGAAGAATTTTTACGGAGGTTAATTAGAATGGCTCGTATTTCAGGTGTTGATTTACCAAGAGACAAGCGTGTTGAGATTGGTCTTACTTATGTATATGGTATAGGTTTGGCATCTTCACAGCGTATCCTTAAGGAAGCGAATGTTAATCCTGACACACGTTGTAATGACTTAACTGATGATGAAGTAAGAAGAATCAGTGAAGTGATCAATGCAACACAGACTGTTGAAGGAGATTTACGTAGAGAAGTAGCACTTAACATCAAGCGTTTACAGGAAATTGCATGCTACCGTGGTAAGCGTCATAGACAGGGACTTCCTGTTCGTGGACAGAAGACAAAGACAAACGCAAGAACACGTAAGGGACCTAAGAAGACAGTAGCAAACAAGAAGAAATAATACTGTTTTTCAATTGTTCTTATATATAGTAGAAGATAAGAGAACTTCTGCACCAGGCAGAAGGAAAAGTACATTTGTATAAATTTGGAAAACCATAGGAGGTTTAAAAGTTAATGGCTAAGCAAGTTACTAAAAAAGTGGCTAAGAAGCGTGTCAGAAAGAGTGTTCAGCACGGACAGGCTCATATTCAGTCATCTTTCAATAATACAATCGTTACATTAACAGACGCTGAAGGTAATGCGCTTTCATGGGCAAGTGCTGGCGGTTTAGGATTCAAGGGTTCTAAGAAGTCAACACCATATGCTGCTCAGATGGCTGCTGAGACAGCTGCAAAGGCTGCTGCTCCTTACGGATTAAAGACTGTTGATGTTATGGTAAAAGGCCCAGGTTCAGGTAGAGAAGCAGCTATCCGTGCTCTCGCAGCTTGCGGTATCGATGTTGTAAGTATCAAAGACGTTACACCAGTTCCACATAATGGTTGTCGTCCACCAAAGAGAAGAAGAGTCTAATTAGGAGGTACAGAGTAAGATGGCAGTAGATAGAACCCCAGTTCTTAAGAGATGCAGATCTTTAGGCATGGAGCCGATGTATCTCGGAATTGACAAGAAATCAAATAGAAAATCAACAAGAGCAAACAGAAAAGTAAGTGAGTACGGTTTACAGCTTCGTGAAAAGCAGAAAGCTAAGTTCATTTACGGCGTATTAGAGAAGCCTTTCCGTAACCTTTACGCTAAGGCAGAGCAGCAGAAGGGCTTAACAGGTCCTAACCTTATGACATTACTTGAGTTAAGACTTGATAATGTTATCTTCAGATTAGGTTTTGCCAGAACAAGAAGAGAAGCAAGACAGATCGTAGATCACAAGCATGTACTTGTTAATGGAAAGAGCGTTAACATTCCTTCATATCAGGTAAAGGCTGGAGACAAGATCGAGATCAGAGAAAAGAGCAAGTCCTTACAGAGATATAAGGATATCATTGCTGCAACAGAAGGACATTTAGTTCCGGGTTGGTTAACCGCTGACAGAGAAAACCTTTGTGGAGAAGTAGTTGAGAAGCCAAACAGAGAGCAGATCGATGTTCCTGTAAACGAGACCCTTATTGTCGAGTTATATTCCAAGTAATAAGAATAAATATGATCATCCGTACATCCATCCGGGATTTACCCGTGTGGATGTCT
Organism: Lachnospiraceae bacterium UBA6403; assembly: GCA_002437435.1. GTDB lineage: Bacteria > Bacillota > Clostridia > Lachnospirales > Lachnospiraceae > Coprococcus. Next base: position 6,845 of record DJPV01000061.1, read on the forward strand.
GGATGCAGGATATATTAAGATATTTGCAAAGTTGGAGTATACCAGTTAATTACCCATAAAGGAGGGGCTTAAATGTTTGAGTTTGAGAAACCAAAAATTGAGATAGTTGAGATTTCAGATGATAACAAGTATGGTAAGTTTGTAGTAGAGCCTTTAGAGAGAGGCTATGGTACAACCCTTGGTAATTCATTAAGAAGAATTATGCTTTCTTCATTACCTGGTACAGCAGTAACACACGTTAAGATTAAAGGTGTTTTACATGAGTTCAGTTCTATTCCTGGAGTAAAGGAAGATGTAACTGAGATCGTTATGAATATCAAGTCTTTAGTAATAAAGAACAATTCATTAACAAATGAGCCAAAGCAGGCTTATATCGATGTAGCTGGTGACTGTGTTGTCAGAGCATCCGATATCCATGTAGACGGCGATATCGAGATCATCAATCCTGATCTGGTTATTGCAAATCTCAGTGGCCCAGATGCAAGACTTGAGATGGAACTCACCATCGGCAACGGCAGAGGCTACGTAGGTTCTGATAAGAATAAAGAAGCAGATGCACCAATTGATGTCATCGCTATTGATTCTATATATACACCAGTTGAGAGAGTTAATCTTACAGTTCAGAATACTCGTGTTGGTCAGGTTACAGATTATGATAAGCTGACACTTGATGTATTTACAAATGGTGCTATCGCACCAGATGAGGCTGTCAGCCTCGCTGCAAGAGTTCTTGTAGAACATTTGAACCTGTTTGTTGATCTGTCTGAGAACGCAAAATCCGTTGATGTAATGGTTGAGAGCGTAACAGACGAGAAGGAAAAGGTTCTGGAAATGAATATTGATGAGCTTGAATTATCAGTTCGTTCATACAACTGCTTAAAGAGAGCCGGTATCAATACAGTTGAAGAATTAATCAATAAGACTCCGGAGGATATGATGAAAGTTCGTAACCTCGGTCGTAAGTCATTAGATGAAGTATTAGCTAAGCTGAAAGAATTAGGCTTATCACTGAATGACAGTGAGGAATAATACTTTTTACCACTCAAGCCGAATAATAGTAAGCACAGTGAAGACCCGCAAGGGTAAGGAGGATAAATAAAAATGGCAATGTATAGAAAACTTGGAAAAGCAAGCGCACAGAGAAATGCATTACTTCGTAATCAGGTAACACAGTTATTATATCATGGTAAGATCAGAACAACAGAAGCCAGAGCTAAGGAAGTTGTTAAGATCGCAGAGAAGCTTATCACATTAGCAGTTAAGGAAAAGGATAACTACGATGAAGTTACCGTTACAGCTAAGGTTGCTAAGAAGGATAAAGATGGTAAGAGAGTGAAGGAAGTTGTTGATGGTAAGAAAGTTACTGTATATGATGAAATAGAAAAGACCATCAAGAAGGATCAGCCTTCAAGACTTCATGCAAGAAGAGAAATGCTTAAGGTATTATATCCAGTTGTTGAAGTTCCTACAGATGCTGCTGGAAAGAAAGCCGGTACAAAGAAAGTTGATTTAACAAGCAAGTTATTCGATGAGTACGGTACAAAGTACGCAGGACGTAAGGGTGGTTACACAAGAATCATCAAGATTGGTCAGCGTAAGGGCGATGCTGCAATGGAAGTTATTCTTGAGTTAGTATAATTATAAACATAAGGGCTGTCAGGTACATGTATGTGTATTTGGCAGCTTTTTTATTTCTTAGTGTAGTTGTTATAGATTAGCAAAACTTTGATTCTTTTGTGATGAAACATTACAAAGATGTTGATTTGATGGAATTATCGTATTTGTTTAGAAACACAGGAGCGTGTACATGGGTTTTATTCAGGTGAAAAAGCTTGGACATAAATTTAATATCAAGGACAAGGATGGAAATGTTACAGGTGAAAAATGGGCTGTGAAGGATATGGATTTTGTTGCCCATAAGGGACAGATCATTGCTGTTCTTGGACGCAACGGTTCGGGAAAGTCAACATTTGCCAGACACCTGAATGGCTTATATGCACCAGATCAGGGAACGGTGTGGATACAGGGAGATTCTGATTTATTAGATACAAGCCGGGAAGATGATCTGCTTGCCATCCGCCGTGCAGTCGGAATGATCTTTCAGAATCCGGATAATCAGATGGTAGGAAATACGGTTGCGGAAGATGTAGGATTTGGTTTGGAAAATCTGGGCTTTCAGGCAGAGAAGATATGGGAGCGGATCAACGAAGTGCTTCGATTGACAGGGATGGAGGCATATCTGGAACGAAATGTATCGCATCTAAGTGGTGGACAGAAGCAAAGGCTGGCAATCGCATCTGTAATGGCGATGTCACCGGAATGTATCGTTATGGATGAAGCAACTGCTATGCTCGATCCGGTGGGAAGCAGACAGATACTTGATACCTTATATCATTTGAATCAGGAGTTTGGTATTACGATCATTATGATCACACATCGAATGGAGGAAACGGTTCGGGCGGACCAGATCTATGTAATGGATGATGGAAATGTAGAACTGATGGGCGCACCATATGAGATTTATCTGCAGGTAGAAAAGTTAGAGCAGCTTGGTCTTGACAGTTTGCTGCCATATAAGCTGTTGCATGAGTTAAAAATAGATTATTCCGATGATAAGAAATTTATCGGGGATTCGGATGAAGATGCAAAAAATGTCTTGGGTGATAGAAAAAAAAAGCTCTTGTCGGTAAAGGATGCTGCGGACAGGGTAAAAGCATGTTTACGTGATGGAAAATTGTTTGATGTAAAAAATATAAATGGAAAAAATGTATTAGACGATATTAATTCGTATCTAAACGATACTAAAAATATAAACAAGCCAGAAGCTGCAGATCATATTAATTCGGCGCAGGAAAGTATACCATCAAGTAAAAATAAGGATATTCCTGATAATAGAAATAGCATGGATAGAGAAGACTACAATGGTATGTTATTGGATGTCGGGATAAAAAATGATATTTTGGTCGAGGCGGATAAGCTGGAGTATGCTTATAAGGATGGTGCGGTACAGGTCTCTGCGGTAGAGCAGGTGTCATTTCAGATCAGAAAAGGAGAGATCCTTGCGGTGGCAGGCCAGACCGGTTCCGGAAAAAGTACGCTGTTATATATGTTAAATGGTATTTACCGTCCAATGGGGGGAACGCTTAAGGTTGATGGAATTGATGTAGGAAAGACGAAGAATCTGAAAGAATTACGGAAGAAGATTGGATTTGTGTTCCAGTACCCGGAGTATCAGTTATTTGAAAGCACGGTGTTAGCGGATGTAATGTACGGTGCATTGAACTTCGGGATGTCGAAAGCAGAAGCGGAACAGGCAGCGAGGGAAGCACTGGCACTTGTGAATATATCAGAGGAATATTTTGAATATTCTCCGTTTGACCTTTCAGGCGGACAGAAGAAGCGCGTAGCACTTGCAGGAATCCTGGCGTATAAGCCGGAGATCCTTATTCTCGATGAGCCGGTTGCAGGCATGGACCCGAAATCTAAACGGGAATTATTTGCACTGATCCGCAGATTATATGAAGAACGGAACATAACTGTGATCTTTGTATCACACGATATGAAGGACGTATATGAGATTGCAGATCGTATTCTGGTTATGGGACAGGGAAAGTTGATCTATGATGGAGCAGTAGAGCAGGCATTTGGAACACCAGAGATTGTAGAAAAACTGGGCTTGGAGATGCCGGAAATGGCAATATTCCGAGAGACATTGCTGCCGGAGATCAAACTCACAGCAAGAAGCATGGCGGGCGTGATCGAGGAACTGCAAGTTTATATACAGGGTTCAGAATATCTGTATTTATAGTGTGATAGGAATAAGTGACGAGCTTGAATATCGAAGGATATATAAGATATAGAATTAATGATGCCAGGGCTGTAGGGATCGAATGGTGACATTTCAAAAATATGAATGTGGCATGAGAAAGAGGATAGTTATCAGATAACGTAGAGGAAAGAAGCATGGTAAGAGACATTACGATCGGACAATATTATAATACCAGATCACCGATTCACGAGCTGGATGCCAGAACAAAACTGGTGCTCACGATCGTATATGCGTTTACAATTTTCTGGTGCAAGGATTTGTGGACATTTCTTGCTGCAACGGCATTTCTTATTGTGTATGTGGCATTAAGCCGTGTCCCAATATCTTTTATCTGCCGGGGACTTAAGGTTGTCTGGGCGTTTATATTATTTACGGCGTTTTTCAGTCTGTTTAATGGTGATGGAAGGGTTCTGATCAGTATCTGGAGATTCCATATAACGACCGGCAGCTTAAAGACGACTGGAATTGTAGTATTCCGTTTCGTGTATCTGATCATTGGCTCATCGATCATGACATATACAACGCTTCCACTGGCACTTACAGCAGGTTTGGAGAAGCTGTTTGGATTTCTGAAGATCTTTCGTGTTCCGGTATCGGATATGGCATTGATGCTTTCGATCACGTTACGTTTTATTCCGATTCTTATGGAAGAAATGGACAAAATTATGAAAGCACAGCTTTCGCGTGGAGCAGATTTTGAAAATGGAAATATTTTCAAACGGATACGAAGCTATACCCAGATATTTATTCCACTATTTGTGTCTGCGATCCGACGCGCAACCGATCTGGCATATGCGATGGATGCCAGATGTTATCACGGAAGCGAATACCGTACCAGCATGAAACCATTGAGATATAGCAAAAAAGATGTATTTGCATATGGTCTGCTGGTGGTTTATGTGGTAGGATTGATCTTGATGAAGATATATTTATAACAGGGAACAGGGAAAATGAAACGAGTAAAATTGGTGGTAGCCTATGATGGTACAAATTATCATGGCTGGCAGGTACAGGACAATGGAATAACGATAGAGGAAGTGTTGAATCAAACAATCAGTGAGCTGGTGCAGGAAGATATCAAGGTGATCGGAGCCAGCAGGACGGATGCAGGCGTACATGCCTGTGGAAATGTAGCGGTATTTGATACTGAATCCCGGATACCGGGGGACAAGTTTTCATTTGCGTTAAATCAGCGGCTTCCGGAGGATATCCGGATTCAGGAATCCTGTGAGGTGGATGCGGACTTTCATCCGAGATATGCAGATACGGTGAAAACTTATGAATATAATATATTGAACCGGCGGTTTGAACTGCCATCAAAACGGTTATATGCTGCATTTTGCTATTATCCGATGGATATAGAACGGATGAATCAGGCGGCGGCTTATCTGGTTGGTGAACATGATTTTAAGAGCTTCTGTTCGGCAGGTGCACAGGTGCAGACGACGGTTCGGACGATCTATGCGGTAAATGTGACGAAAGAGGATGACATGGTTCATATCAGGATCACAGGAAATGGTTTCTTATATAACATGGTAAGGATCATTGCAGGAACTCTGATACAGGTCGGAACCGGGCTGATGGAGTCTGAACAGATGAAGGAGATCCTGGAAGCGAGAGACCGGAGCAAGGCAGGACCGACCGCAGTTGCGAAAGGCTTGACACTGGTGGAGATCCGATATGAATAAAAGAATCGTTTGTATATGTATGAGTGTGCTTTTATGTCTGACTGTTATATGTATAAACACAGGCACAGATGTACATGCCAGATATTATGAAGATAATGACAAATATATAGAACAACGTGTAGCTGACCGGATGAAGAAAATGAGCTGGGAGGAGAAAATAGCCCAGATGCTCCTGGTGAAGACTCCTGCTAAAAATGCAGCAAATATCCAGAAACAATATCAGTTTGGCGGATATGTTTTGTTTGGGGAAGATTTTGAAAACAATACACCTGAGAAACTCAGAAATCGGATCTACGGAATTCAGAATGCGTCAAAGATTCCGATGTTGATCGCGGTGGATGAAGAAGGCGGAGCTGTAGTAAGGGCATCAAGATACCGCCAGTTCCGATCCACACCATATGCCTCGCCAAGGACAGTATTTTCTGCGGGCGGCTGGAGCGGCATAGCAAAGGATACGAAGGATAAAGCGAAGTTTCTGAAAAAACTTGGGATCAATACAAATCTTGCACCGGTTGCCGATGTTGCATATAATTCGAGTAACTTTATTTATAACAGAAGCTTTTCTACAAATGCAGCAGATACTTCCAGATATATCAATCTTGTAGTGAATAACATGAAACAGGAGGATATGATCAGTTCGTTAAAACATTTTCCGGGCTATGGAAATAATGGAGATACACATACGAATCTGATTCATGATTATCGGAGCTATACAAGTTTCAAGAACCGGGATCTGAAGCCGTTTCAGGCGGGAATCCGGTCGGGGTGTGATATGATCATGGTAAGCCATAATATTGTACATTGTTTTGATTCTAAAAATCCGGCATCTATATCACCGAAGGTAAACAAATACATTAGAAATACAATGGGATTTAAAGGTGTGATTGTTACGGATTCGTTATCGATGGCAGGAGTACGGAGCTTTACCGGAAGTGAGGGTGAGAGTGCTGTCAGAGCAGTGCAGGCAGGAGATGATCTTCTCTGCACGGAGCATTATAAAGAAACATATCAGGCATTGCTTCGGGCTTACAAGACAAAACGGATATCGAAAAAGCAGATCAATACATCTGTCAAAAGAATTCTCATGATGAAATACCGCCGTGGACTGGCTGGAAGATTTGCAGTCAGACATAGATAACATGTTTCGAATGTGGAATGGCGGAGAAATACAGAAAAATAAAGAAAAACGCCTGAAAAAATAGCTGAAAAAATAAAGAAAGTTTATTGACACACACGGATGAGTATTGTATAATGTCCAAATGTGTGAAGTTTAAAGATACGGTGTAAACCAATGCCCCGGTAAACAGCGTATTTGAGGATATACCATATTAATATTTTAGAAAATAATTTAGGAGGTACCACGATGAAGAGCTTTATGGCAAGCCCATCAACAATAGAAAGAAAGTGGTATGTAGTTGACGCTACAGGACATACTTTAGGACGCTTATCATCAGAGATAGCAAGCATTTTAAGAGGAAAGAACAAGCCAACATTTACACCACATATCGATACAGGTGATTATGTAATAGTAGTAAACGCAGACAAGATCAAGGTTACTGGTAAGAAGATGGATCAGAAGATTTACTACAACCACTCAGATTATGTAGGCGGAATGAAAGAGACTACATTAAAAGAGAAGATGGCTAAGAAGCCAGAGGATGTTATCCGTTTAGCAGTTAAGGGAATGCTTCCAAAAGGACCACTTGGAAGAGACATGATTACAAAGCTTTATGTATACGCTGGACCTGATCATAAGCAGCAGGCTCAGAAGCCAGAAGTTTTAGAGATTAAGTACTAAGAAGGAGGATATCATCAATGGCTAAAACAACTAAGTTCTATGGAACAGGAAGAAGAAAAAGCAGTATCGCCAGAGTTTATATCGCTCCAGGTACTGGTAAGATCACAATCAACAAGAAAGATATGGACGAGTACTTCGGACTTGATACACTGAAAGTTATCGTTAAGCAGCCATTAGTTGCTACAGGTACAGAAGGTAAGTTCGACGTTATGGTTAACGTAAAGGGTGGCGGCTTCACAGGCCAGGCTGGTGCTATCAGACATGGTATTTCAAGAGCATTACTTGAGGCTGATTCAGAAGAATACAGACCAATCCTCAAGAAGGCTGGATACCTTACAAGAGATCCTCGTATGAAGGAAAGAAAGAAGTACGGCTTAAAGGCAGCTCGTCGTGCTCCACAGTTCTCGAAGAGATAGGAAACGATCAAATTCAGATTTTCAAGAACCCGCAGGAATCAAGTATTTCTGCGGGTTTTCTTTATTTTGTATAGGAGCAGAAACACTCCTGAAACACATCAAAAATTAGTTACTAGTAACGTATTAGTAACACTCTAAAAGGTGTCTTGTGCAAGACTTTTGTTGTCTTGTGTAAGACATTTTCTGATTTCCAGTTTTGTCCTGCAATGAACTGTTCTTCCATCTTTGAAGATGACATCATATCCATCATGTGTGTTCCCTTTGATGGTCAGAATCTTTTCCCTGGACTTTTCTGCAAGCTGCATATTATCAAATATACCTTCCTGATCTTTATTTACCAAAAACAGGAAATATTTATTCATGGACATTCCTTTGTCCGATGCAAGGTCTTTGATGACCTGTTTCATTCCCTTTGGAACTGAAAAATTGATTCTTTCATAATGGTTTGCATTGAACTGGTTCTTGTATTCTGTTCTATTCATTCAGATCACCTTCTTTCATATCAAGTTGATTGCTTCAAGTTTAGATGGAAGCTCAATATGGGTATACACAGTTTCTGTTACACCCTGTCCTTTGTGACCAACTATTTTTTTAATGATTCTTTCATCAACTCCGGCAGCGGTCAGAAGTGATACACATGTATGTCTTGCATCGTGTGGTCTATGACCCTCGTATACCGGTTGTCTGCAAGGACAGATATGGAAAATCTGCAAAGTATAATCTACCAGAGAAGATATCAAGAGGCACTGAAAGCACAGCTTGAAGGTGCCTTGAGTGCCTTGCAGAGTAATGCATATGCAACCGTGTCAGATTATCTGACAAAGTGCTACAACGATGGTTATGTTGGGACTATGTATGATCTGCATGGACAGGGTATACCTATCGTTATACCGCTATTGATGAATACTC
>DJPV01000055.1:0-6249 GCA_002437435.1 Lachnospiraceae bacterium UBA6403
GTTACCAATATGGCAGATAAAAAATCCAGACAAATGATACATCGGGCAAAGAAATTGAACCCGGATGCAGTTGTAATAGCAGCAGGCTGTTATGTACAGGCAGCAAAGGATAAGCTGATGGAAGATGACAGGATATCTATTATCATTGGAAATAATAAAAAGAAAGATATTGTACAGATTCTTGAAGATTATCTGCAGTCGGGCGTGACAGATGAAGGTATGCTTGATATTGCAGCGGAGAAGGAATATGAACCGCTTACGATCAACAGTACTTTAGAACATACCAGAGCATATGTGAAGATTCAGGATGGGTGTAATCAGTTCTGTTCCTATTGCATCATCCCATATGTCAGAGGAAGAATCAGAAGCAGAGATATTGCATCTATTACAGAAGAAGTAGAGCGGCTGGCTCAGACCGGAGTGAAAGAGATTGTTCTGACAGGCATCCATATCTCCTCTTATGGCAAGGATAAGGAAAATGAGGTAGGACTTGCGGATGCAATTGATGCAGTCTCAAAAATCAAATCAATTAAAAGAATTCGTCTTGGTTCTCTGGAACCTGGCATTATTACGGATGCGTTTATAAACCGCATTGTGGATAATGAAAAGGTGTGCCCACATTTTCATTTAAGTTTGCAAAGTGGCTGTAATACCGTACTGAAGCGTATGAACCGAAAGTATACATGTGAAGAATACTTTGAAAAATGTGAGATGCTGCGGAAAGTATTTGACCGCCCTGCTTTGACAACAGATGTGATCGTAGGATTTCCGGGAGAAACAGAAGAAGAATTTCAGAAAACTGTTGATTATCTGACAAAACTTAATCTGTACGAGATGCATATCTTTAAGTTCTCACCGAGACAGGGAACTGTTGCAGCCGGTATGAAGGATCAGATTGCACCGGAAGTTAAAAATCAGAGAAGTGATGTTTTGCTTGCTTTATCAGAAAGAAATAAACAGGCATATGAAGCATCGTTCAGCGGGGAAACTCTGGAGGTTCTGGTTGAAGAAAAGATTCAGAGAGATGGAAAAGATGGATACCGTGGACATACAGAACGTTATATGGATATTTTTGCAGAGGAAGAACGGATGCACAGAATCTGTGGACGAAAAACGGATATCATCAATCATATGGTGCAGATCCCGTATGGCGTGGAATAGACAGACAACACACGGGAATTCTACACGAATTGCATTATAACATATACAAATATGCGGCTTTAGGTTGAATTTTGCATGGTTTTATATTATTATAGGATAAGGTTTTTTTGCAAAGATGCCGAGGGCACTTGATAAAAGTAAGGATGTGAGTATATGAACAATAATAAAGAGAACACACAACATATTGCACAACTGAAAGATAATACGATAGATGTAACTCAGATCATAGGACAGGTTTATGAAGCTCTGACAGAAAAAGGATATAATCCGGTCAGTCAGCTGGTTGGTTATATTATGAGTGGAGATCCTACCTATATTACCAGCTATAAGAATGCAAGAAGTCTGATCATGAAAGCAGAACGTGATGAGATCATTGAAGTTCTGTTTGAAGATTACATTAAGAATAATCTGATTAAGTAGATTGAGGTTACATCAGAGATGATCTGATCAGTCAGAGAGAAGAACAGGATAAAAATATGCGGATAATTGGATTGGACTACGGAACAAAGACAGTAGGAGTTGCAGTCAGTGATGCGCTGATGATCACGGCACAGCCACTTGAAACAATAGAAAGAAAATCAGCAAACAAACTTCGACAGACACTTGCGAGAATAGAGAGTATTATTGAAGAATATCAGGCGGAACGGATCGTCCTCGGATATCCGAAGAATATGAATAATACGATTGGAGAACGGGCAGAAGCGACCGAACAGTTTAAAGAAGATCTGGAACGCAGGACAGGTCTGGAAGTGATCCTGTGGGATGAGAGACTTTCTACGGTAGAAGCAGAACGGATTTTGATGGATACCGGGGTCAGAAGAGAGAACCGGAAGCAGTATGTAGACAAGATGGCTGCTGCGGTTATTTTGCAGAATTATCTTGACAGTCAGGCTCATAAAGGGCAGGCAGAATAGTCGAAAGGATTAAAACAGAATGGGAAACGACAGCATAGTTTTTACAGATGAATATGGCAATGAAGTTGCTTTTTCTGTTATGGAGCAGACAACTCTTGGCGGAGTGAATTATCTGCTTGTTACAGATGATGTAGACGATGAGGATGATGGTTCTTTCCTGATACTGAAAGAGAATACTTCAGACAGTGAAGGTGAGATGGCAGCATTTGATATCGTTGAAGATGACAAAGAATTAGAAGCAGTTATGAAGATATTTGAAGAACTGCTAGAGGACGTAGATTTGGAGGTATAGAACATTGAAAAAATTGAATAGTGATGCGGTGAAGATCATTCCATTGGGCGGATTGGAACAGATTGGAATGAATATTACTGCAATAGAGTATGAGGACTCTATTATAGTCATTGACTGCGGTCTGGCATTCCCTGAGGACGATATGTTGGGAATCGATCTTGTAATACCGGATGTCACTTACCTTAAGGAAAACGCGGACAAAGTCAAGGGGCTTGTGGTTACCCATGGTCATGAGGATCATATCGGAGCCATTCCTTATATTGTGAAAGAGCTCAATATGCCGATTTATGCAACAAAGCTTACGATGGGATTGATTGAAAATAAACTGAAAGAACACAATCTTATGAACAATACCAGACGTAAGGTTGTAAAATATGGACAGAATATCATTCTTGGAAAATTTCGGATAGAATTTATTAAGACGAACCATTCGATTGCTGATTCCGCAGCACTGGCGATTTATACGCCGGCAGGACTGCTTGTCCACACCGGAGATTTCAAGATTGATTACACACCGGTATTTGGAGATATGATCGATCTCCAGCGATTTGCAGAACTTGGCAAAAAAGGTGTTCTTGCATTGATGGCAGATTCTACAAATGCAGAACGTGAGGGCTTTACAAAGTCGGAAAAAACAGTAGGAAGAACATTTGATAATCTGTTCAATGATAATCAGAACCACCGTATTATCATAGCTACATTTGCATCAAATGTAGATCGTGTGCAGCAGATCATCAATTCAGCATATAAGTATGGCAGAAAAGTAATCATCGAAGGAAGAAGTATGGTGAATATCATCAGTACGGCTTCTGAACTTGGATATATCGATATACCGGATAACACGCTGATTGACATCAGCCAGATCAAGAATTATCCGGATGAGAAACTGGTTCTGATCACAACCGGAAGCCAGGGCGAGAACATGGCTGCTTTGTCAAGAATTGCAGCATCAATCCATAACAAGATTTCGATCATGCCGGGAGATGTGGTTATATTCAGTTCCCATCCAATTCCTGGTAACGAAAAAGCAGTATTCAAGGTGATCAATGAGCTGGAAATGAAAGGTGCTCATGTGATCTTTGAAGACACACATGTATCTGGACATGCATGCAGAGAGGAACTGAAGCTGATTTATGCGCTTACAAAACCGAAATATGCGATACCGGTACATGGCGAGTACAGACATCTGAAACGTCATGCAGAACTGGCACAGGAGATGGGTATTCCAAAAGAGAATATCAAGATTCTGACGACAGGTGATGTTCTGGAAGTCAGTGACGACAGGCTGGAAGTAACCGGAAAGGTTCCGGCACAGGGAGTCTTTGTTGATGGACTTGGAGTTGGAGACGTTGGAAATATTGTTTTAAGAGACAGACAGCTGCTGTCACAGAATGGTCTGTTGATCATCGTAGTGACACTTGATAAATACAGCAATAATCTGATCGCGGGGCCGGATATCGTTTCCAGAGGATTTGTATATGTAAGAGAATCAGAAACTTTGATGGAAGACTGCCGTGCAGTCGTAGAAGAAGCACTGGAAAAATGCCTGCGTAAGAATATTACAGACTGGGGTAAGATCAAGACGACGATCAAGGATTCTTTAAGTGAATTCCTGTGGAAACGTACAAAGAGAAGCCCTATGATTCTTCCAATCATTACAGAAGTGTAGGATGCATTGAAAAGGTTGGACTCATATACGGGTACAGGATAAGAAGAAAAGAGGAATGAACATGAGTGATGTTGTTGAACTTAGCAAAAAACTGAATGCAACAATAAAAGAATCAGAATTCTACAGAAACTATCTGGTATGCCGTGAAAGATTATATGAACATCCGGATCTTCTTCGCGGATTGAATGAGTTTAAAAGAAAGAATTCAGATATTCAGAATAATGCTTCAAATGACAATCCATATGATGAAGTGGTAGCATTGTTTGAAGAATATGATCCTATCGTTCATGATACCGTCGTAAATGATTTCCTTCGGGCAGAACGGAAGCTCTGCAGGATGCTGAAAACAATGTATGATGAGATTGCAGATGGGCTGGATGTTGACATAAAGCAGTAGGATATGATACAACAGATGATATGTAGTGCCTGACGGCACGTTTTGATAAGGAGATTAAGATATGACTATAGATGGAGCGCTGACAATGAAACGAGTACTGCGATTTTCGGTCGGATTACTTGTGAATGTATTTATCCTGTTTATATTAGTCAGGGTGTTTGCGTTTGGGTTCAGCTTTGCTTATGATGTGTTTGCAAGCAACAGCTGCAAGGATAAATCGGATACAAAAGTGGTAGCAGTTACGATCCTTCCTGATTCTTCGATCAAGGATGTCTGCGAGACACTGGATGAAGCAGGTGTAGTGAAGAATGCATATGCTTTGATGATCCGTATCAGGATCGGCTCCTATGCAGCAAAGATCCAGCCGGGAACTTATGAGATCGCTCCAAACTATACGAATGATGAGATCATAACCGTGATAACGGGTGGAAAGCTGGATAAACAGGAGAAAAAGTTGGAAAATACAAGTGATGATAAGACGGAAAGCGGCGCAGCAGACAGTGCGACTGAAACCGGGTCAGAAGATAATGCAACGGAGAAAAGTGAATGATAACAGATGAGAGAATTGCGTCCTTCATAAATTCATTTAACAGTGATTATGACGATGTGATAACTGCTATCAGAAAAGAAGCAGAAGAGCAGGAGGTTCCGATCATCCGAAGAGAAGCAGGTGAATTCATCAAGCTTCTTATGATGATGAAGAAACCGGTGAATATACTGGAGATAGGAACGGCAGTTGGCTTTTCTGCTATTTTTATGAGCAGGTTTTTGCAGAAAGAAGGGCGTATTACAACAATAGAAAATTATCAACCCAGAATTGAAAAAGCGAAAGCAAATATAAAATTTGCACAGGCAGAAAAGAAGATTACCCTGCTGGAAGGTGATGCAAATGAGATTCTTCCGAAACTGAATGGATCTTTTGATCTGGTGTTCATGGATGCGGCAAAAGGGCAATATGGAAGTTTTTTTCAAAAAACGATTCCTCTGCTTGCGTCGGAAGGCATATTGTTGTGTGATAATGTATTACAGGATGGGGATGTACTTGAGTCCCGCTTTGCAGTAACCAGAAGAAATCGGACAATTCACGCAAGAATGCGTGAATATCTGTATGAATTAAAGCATGATGAGCGATTGGAAACGGCCATTTTAAATATTGGAGACGGAATGAGCCTCTCTATACGAAAAACAGATACTGTAAATGATTGATGTATTTTTATGTTTGACCGAAATATTAAGTTATATGATAACGGAAGATAAATAAAGATTGGAAAAGAGGATTGGATAAAATGACAGAACGTAAAGTGGAACTGCTTGTTCCGGCGGGCAGCCTTGAGGCATTAAAGGTTGCGGTAGATTATGGTGCGGATGCAGTCTATATCGGCGGACGGGCATACGGACTTCGGGCAAAAGCAGATAATTTCTCGATTGATGAGATGAAAGAAGCTGCTGTATATGCACATGCAAAAGGTGCGAAGGTATATGTAACTGCAAATATATTTGCACATAATTACGATATTGACGGGATGAGAGCATATTTTGAGCAATTAAAAGATACGGGGGTGGATGCTGTTCTGGTATCCGATCCCGGTATATTTACACTGGCAAAAGAAACTATGCCTGATATGGAACTGCATATCAGTACACAGGCAAATAATACCAATTATCTGACATATAATTTCTGGTATAAGCTGGGCGCAAAACGTGTGGTTACAGCCAGAGAACTGTCTCTCATAGAGATCAGACAGATCAGGGAACATATCCCGGATGATATGGAGATTGAATCGTTTATGCATGGTGCGATGTGCATTTCCTATTC
>DJPV01000055.1:6332-12203 GCA_002437435.1 Lachnospiraceae bacterium UBA6403
ACACATCCTTGCAGATGGAAGTACCATATTGTGGAAGAGACCAGACCGGGCGAGTATATGCCGGTTAATGAGGATGACAGAGGAACTTATATCTTTAATTCAAAGGATCTCTGTATGATAGAGCATATCCCGGAGATGATCGATGCTGGAATTGACAGTTTCAAGATCGAGGGCAGAATGAAGACTGCACTGTATGTTGCAACGGTTGCCAGAACATATAGAAAGGCAATTGATGACTATATGGAGTCGCCGGAGCTTTACCGGGAAAATATGGAATATTATAAATCTGAGATAGCGAAATGCACATACAGACAGTTTACAACCGGGTTTTATTTCGGAAAGACAGACAGTGATTCGCAGATCTATGATAATAATACTTATATCAAGAATTATACCTATATCGGAAATGTGCAGATGGTGACAGAAGACGGACTTGCAGTATTTGAACAGAAGAATAAGTTCTCTGCTGGAGAAGTAATAGAAGCTATGGATTTTGACGGTACAAATATTCCGTGCCGGGTAGAAAAAATCTATAATGACAAAATGGAGGAGATGGAGTCCGCGCCACATCCGAAGATGCAGTTATATGTAAAACTGGACCGCCCGGTATCAACGGGGATGATACTCAGACGGCAGGAGTAGAAAAGTCAGATTTCAAGACTTTTGCGCAGCTTGAACAGTGCACGTTTTTCAATTCTGGAAACATATGATCTGGAAATGCCCATTTCGGAGGCTATTTCTTTTTGAGTACATGGTGCTTCGCCGGACAGACCATAACGTCTGGTCAGAAGTACCATTTCCTGTTTTGTCAGATAGTGCTTCATACATTCAGGAAGCTGCTCCAGGTTGTAGTCATGTACCATGGAATCAAGAATGGATGGAGCGTCGGGGCTGATGATATCCATCAGATTGATCTCGTTTCCTTCTTTATCTGTACCGATTGGATCAAATAAAGAGACTTCACGGGTGTGCTTTCGATTCTGACGCAGAAGCATCAGAAGTTCATTTTCGATACATTTGGATGCATAAGTAACCAGGCGTTTGCCTTTTTGGGGATCGTAGGTGTCGATCGCTTTGATCAAGCCGATCGTACCTGCAGATATCAGATCGTCAGTTTCATGGCTTCCGTTGTATTTTTTGGCAATATGGGCAACCAGCCGCATGTTATATTCGATCAGAGTTTTTCTGGCCTGGGGATCGCCTTCTTTGCATAATTTCAGAAAATATGCTTCCTCTTTTGGTGAGAGAGGCTTTTTAAATGTCTGCACATCAATTTCTGCTCCAGCGATTTGTATATATTTTATGATGAAACTATAAAGAACGTGCATATCCCAAAAAGAAAAATTGTGAAAATGTGAAAAAAATCAAAAAAAATTGACCAAAATCTGTTCAAAATGTTTAATTTTTTACCAGGATGTGCTATAATCTCTAAATGAGTGTTCGTATATTTTAAAAGTGTAGGAGGGACAGACCAATATGCGATTAGGAATGGGCCGAAAAAAGATTAGAATTGGAGATATCCTTGTAGCAGCAGGAGCAATTACAGAGGAGCAGTTACAGGAAGCTCTGTCATATCAGAAAGAGAATGGTGGAAAACTTGGAAATGTTCTCGTGGATCTGGGAATGATCAGTAACGAGATACTTATCACTCTTCTGACTCAGCAGTTAGGTATTGATTACATAGAATTGAAAGGCGCTAAGATCGAAGATAAAGTTATCCATATGGTGCCTGAGAATATGGTTGCAAAATATAAGGTTATTCCTATCGAGATCGATCCGGAAAACCCGAATATATTGAAGCTTGCAATGTCTGACCCGATGGATATCAATGCGATTGATGATATCGGACTTGTAACAAACATGCAGGTAGAACCGATGCTCGCGACAGAAGAACAGATCAACGATGCGATCGGTAAATATTATGGAAGTTCGAAAGCGATGGAAGCGGCTGAGATGTATCGTCAGGAGCAGGCGGATGCACTTGGCGGCGGAGATGAAGAAGAAGCAAATGAAGACATTGATAATTCACCCATCGTTCTTCTTGTTAAGCAGATCATTGAGGGTGGTGTAAGACAGAGAGCATCCGATATTCATATCGAAGCACTGGAGAACAGCGTTCGTGTCAGATACAGAATCGATGGTGCGTTAAAGCAGGTAATGTCATACGATCTCAGTATTCTGGCAGGTATCACAGCCCGTATTAAGATCATAGGTGGAATGGATATCGCAGAAAAGAGAAAACCACAGGATGGTCGTATCACTATTTTCGTAGACAGACGAGAGTTTGATGTCCGTGTATCTATCCTTCCGACAGTATACGGCGAGAAGACGGTTATGCGACTTACCTCGAAAGACGGACTGACAAAACCAAAGAGCGGACTTGGCCTGGATGAGGATGAGATCAAGGTGTTTGATGGAATCTTAAGTAACCCACATGGAATCATCCTTGTAACAGGACCTACCGGTTCCGGTAAATCAACTACACTTTACACATCGTTAAGTGAGTTGAACAAAGAAGATGTTAATATTATCACAGTAGAAGATCCTGTCGAGGCAAATATCAATGGCATTAACCAGGTGCAGGTAAACAATAAAGCAGACATGACATTCGCGGCAGCGCTTAGATCTATTCTTCGTCAGGATCCGGATATCATAATGATCGGAGAAATTCGAGATGGTGAGACTGCCCAGATCGCGGTTCAGGCGGCTATCACCGGACACTTGGTTGTATCAACGCTCCATACAAACTCAGCAGCATCCACGATCACTCGTCTGGAAGATATGGGAATCGAACCTTATGTTGTAGGTGATGCGGTTGTAGGTGTTATCGCACAGCGACTGGTAAGACGTCTGTGTCCAACCTGTAAACAGCCGCGACTGGTAGAAGATGATGAGAGACATGTACTTGGTGTGCCGGACGATGAAGAAGATGTAATCATCTATGAACCGACAGGATGTCCGCTTTGCAATGATACCGGGTATGCAGGACGAATCGGTGTGTACGAGATGATGCCTGTTTCAAAAGCTTTGCAGGCGGTTATCTCAACAGGAGCAACGGCAGATAAGATCGAGAAACAGGCGTTATCAGAAGGAATGCTTACTTTAAAGATGGGCGCAGCAAAACATGTATTAAATGGTATTACATCGATTGCTGAGATGAAGAAAATTGTTTATACAACCGGTGATGAGTATTAAAAATACAAAACTCTTAAAGTGCTCATTGGAAAACAAAACATTCTTGCGATAAAAGAATGAACTGAAAAGATTTTTAACAGAGAAGAATTTATACACATAACTCTGTAAAAATAAAATTGAAATTATGATATGCAACAAGGAAAGGAAGGAAACACAATATGCTGGATATGAAGGAACTCCTGGCATTCTCGGTTGAGGCGAAGGCATCTGATGTACATATTGCAGTCGGAATACCGCCAAAGCTCAGAATCAATGGACGATTGACAGAAGTTGAAGTTCCTCCGCTTACACCTGCTGATGCGGCAGAAGCGATCGGAGCAACCATGAAAGAAAGACATGTAGCGATCTTAAAGGACAGAGGTGAGGTCGATTTCTCATTTGACTCACCGGAGACCGGACGTTTCCGTGTAAACGTATATATGGATCGTGGTAATATGGCAGCGGCTTACAGACGAGTTGAGACACAGATCCCGAGACCGGATCAGCTTGGTATCCCGAGAGAGGTTGTTGATCTCTATAAGAGAAAGAGAGGACTGGTACTTGTAACGGGGCCTACCGGTTCTGGAAAATCAACAACACTTGCTTCTATTATAAATAAAGCAAATGAAAATCTGACAGACCATATTATTACACTGGAGGATCCTATCGAATATATCCATCATCATAATAAGGCTATTGTAAACCAGCGAGAAGTTGGTATGGATACGCTTAGCTATGCAAATGCACTTCGTGCAGCCCTTCGTGAAGATCCTGATATCATTCTGGTAGGAGAGATGCGAGATCTCGAGACTATTTCGACAGCGATCACAGCAGCCGAGACCGGACATTTGGTTTTCTCGACTCTGCATACGATCGGTGCTGCAAGTACGATCGACCGTATCATTGATATCTTCCCTACAAACCAGCAGCAGCAGGTACGTGTACAGCTTGCGATGGTTCTTGAAGGCGTTATATCACAGTCACTTCTGCCTACGGCAAACGGTCAGGGACGAGTAGCAGCCTTTGAAGTAATGCTTGCTTCTCCTGCTATACGAAGTCTGATTCGTGAAGCAAAGACGCATCAGATCCAGTCGACGATTCAGACAAGCAGACAGCTCGGAATGATTACGATGGATGATGCACTGTACGATCTCTTCTCTGCGGGAACTATAACCAGAGAGATGGCAATGACATATGCACAGGATCAGCAGTACCTCAGAAAGAAGATCAACGGACAGTAAGATGCACAACAGTTTTGTGCAAATCTAACAAAAAAACTGGTAAACATAAGAAAATATTGATTATGGTAGCAAATTATAGTATTATATAATCTATATGAATGAGATTTTATGCGCTTAAAGACGCATAAAGGATGTGATCAGGTACGATCACGGAAGAAATATGACAGGGTCGGAGGAGAAACAATGGCAGTATTTAACTACAAGGTTGTTGACAGAGATGGTAAGAATAAAAAAGGTACCATCGAGGCCCCAAACAGAGATGGAGCGGAGAAGAAGCTGAAGTCAGATGGCTATGCGATCATGAGCCTGACAGAGCAGAACAATCCATTTTCAGGGGGTTTAATTAAGAAGAAAGTAAAATCACGAGACCTGGGCGTCTTTTGTAAACAGTTTTCAGCTGTTATAAAAGCCGGTGTTACGATCATTTCCGCATTGGAACTGATGGGCGACCAGATCGAGAATCCAACACTGAAGCGTGCGGTTATGGATGCGAAGACATACGTTGAAAAAGGTGGTACTCTTGCGGATGCCCTTCGAGTAAACTCAGATGTATTTCCTCCGATCATGATCAACATGGTAGCTGCCGGTGAGTTGTCCGGTAACTTAGAGGTGTGCCTGGATCGTCTGGTAGAACACTTTGAGAAGGATAATGCATTATCCAGTAAGATCAAGGGAGCGATGGTTTATCCTATCGTAGTATTTATCGTAATGATCATCGTGGTAATCGTAGTTATGGTTGCGGTTATCCCTAACTTCACCAGTATGTTTGAAGACATGGGAACACAGCTTCCACTTGCAACGAGAATGATGGTTGCGGCAAGTAATTTTATTATCCATAAATGGTACATACTGGTAATTGTTGTAGCTGCAATTGTAGTTGGATGCAAGGCATTCAAGAAGAGCTCGGTTGGCGAACAGTTCTTCTCGAATATTGCGATCAAGGCTCCGGTATTCGGAAATCTGACGATCAAATCAGCCTGCTCCAGATTTGCAAGAACCATGAGTACCCTGATGGCATCCGGTATCTCTATGATCGATGCCGTAGAACAGGTAGCGAAGATGATGGACAATAAGATCATCCGTGATGGTCTGATGGATGCAAAGACACAGGTAGCAAAAGGTATCCCACTTTCAAAACCACTTAAGGATATGGAAGTGCTTCCACCGATGTTATCAGCGATGACAAAGATCGGTGAAGAAACCGGTGATATCGAAGAGATGTTAAGTAAGGTTGCTGATTACTATGATGAAGAAGTAGAAGCAGCTACCAATAAATTGACAGCGGCGATGGAACCATTGATCATGGTGGTTCTTGCAGGCATTGTAGGGATGATCGTAGCTGCTGTATATGGTCCAATTATGAGTATGTACGATGCGATGGATCAGTACTAATACATATTAACATTACATTGATTGATTCCGGTAGGACGAGGATGCCGGTATTAATATAGTGTCA
>DJPV01000055.1:12320-12505 GCA_002437435.1 Lachnospiraceae bacterium UBA6403
CCGGCACTTATTAAGTACATCAACAAGTCAAGAATGTCAACAGATATTTCAAATGCTGATACTATTCGTTCAGCATGTCAGACGGCAATGTCAAATGAGGAAGCAATGGCTTCGCTTGGTTCAACTTCTAAACAGGATACAGTTACTGCTTGGAAGGGTTCTGGAAGCTTTGGAAAAGAGCTTAG
>DJPV01000027.1 GCA_002437435.1 Lachnospiraceae bacterium UBA6403
CCGTACATTCTGCAAAAGCAGGACACCCGGGCGGATCACTTTCAGCAGCAGACATTTTTACTTATCTTTATTTTGAGGAATTACATGTAGATCCGAAGAATCCAAAGGATGAGAACAGAGACCGTTTTGTATTATCCAAAGGACATACAGCACCGGGTTACTATTCAGCCCTTGCTGAGAGAGGTTTTTTCCCGGTAGAGGATCTTCTGACCCTGCGTCATATCGGTTCATATTTACAGGGACACCCGGATATGAAGCACATTCCTGGTGTGGACATGTCATCCGGTTCTCTTGGACAGGGACTTTCCGCAGCGGTTGGTATGGCACTGGCAGCAAAGATGTCCGGTAAAGAATACAGAACCTACTGTCTGTGTGGAGACGGAGAGATTCAGGAGGGACAGATCTGGGAGGCTGCCATGTTTGCAGGCCACAGAAAGCTGGACAACCTTTTAGTGATCGTAGATAATAATAACCTTCAGATCGACGGAACCGTTGAGGATGTATGTTCCCCATATCCGATCGATAAGAAGTTTGAAGCATTTAATTTCCATGTGATCAATATCGATGGAAATGATTTTGACCAGATCGATGCAGCATTCAAGGAAGCAAAGGCAACCAGGGGAATGCCGACAGCGATCATCGCCCATACCGTAAAGGGTAAGGGAGTATCCTTCATGGAGAACAATGTGGGATGGCATGGCAAGGCTCCAAATGATGAGGAGTATAAGATTGCAATGGAAGAACTGGAAAAGGCAGGTGACGTGTTATGTCAGAAGTAAAGAAGATCGCAACAAGAGACAGCTATGGTAATGCATTAGTTGAGCTTGGAAAAGAACATGAGAACCTGATCGTGCTGGATGCAGATCTTGCAGCAGCAACGAAGACCGGAATCTTCAAGAAGGCATTTCCGGAACGTCATGTAGACTGTGGTATCGCAGAATGTAACATGGCAGGTATCGCAGCCGGAATGTCAACCTGTGGTTATGTACCATTTATGAGCTCCTTTGCAATGTTTGCAGCAGGCAGAGCGTTTGAACAGGTAAGAAACAGCATCGGATACCCACATCTGAATGTGAAGATCGGAGCAACCCACGCAGGTATCTCCGTAGGAGAAGATGGAGCAACCCACCAGTGTAATGAAGACCTTGCACTGATGAGAGAGATCCCGGGCATGGTAGTTATCAACCCATGTGATGATGTAGAAGCAAGAGCAGCCGTAAAGGTAGCATATGAATATGTAGGACCTGTCTATATGAGATTTGGAAGACTGGCAGTACCGGTCATCAATGATGAGGCAACCTACAAGTTTGAGATTGGCAAGGGCGTAGAATTACGTCCGGGCAAGGATATTACGATCATAGCAACCGGACTTCCGGTATCTGAGAGCTTAGAGGCTGCGAAGCTGCTGGCAGAAGACGGAATTGACGCACAGGTGATCAATATCCATACGATCAAACCGCTTGATGAAGAGCTTGTCGTAAAGGCAGCACAGGCAACCGGAAGAGTGTTCACGGTAGAGGAACATTCAATCATCGGAGGTCTTGGCTCAGCGGTTACAGAATGTCTGGCAGAGAAGAATCCGGTTAAGGTAACAAGAATCGGTGTTCGCGATACCTTTGGAGAATCCGGTCCGGCAAAAGACCTGCTTCATAAGTATGAACTCGACGCAGAGGGCATCTATAAGCAGATTAAAGCAGCATTATAGGAATATTCATTTATTCTTATAGTTCCTTTTTATATATTTCCTTTTTTAAAGAGCTTATTGTAGATGTTTGAATAAAATGTTACAATAAGCTCGATTTTTTACTTTACAGTACATATTTGTCCTATAAAGTAAAAAAAACGATAGGAAAGGTGGTGAGAGAGAAACTTGGCAGAGTATAGGAATAATTACCGCCAGAGGGAAAACAGATCTGTATATGGGGAGACAGATTCCAGACGAAAGTCATATGGAAAAAACAGCAGCTATACGGGAAATTCCGGAAAACTGAGAGAACAGAGATCAAGCCAGAAGCCATATTATAATGGCCGGCGTACAGCAGAAAATGACAGAAACTATGCAGAATATTCCAAACTCAGACGAAAGATCATGGCAGATGATAACATCAAATATATCTGTTCCAGGAATGAGAATGTGATCCATGATAAAAGCTGTATCCTGGCGAGAAATATTAAGGACAGCGATCTGAAATATCTGGTAAATTATCCAAAGTGGATGAAACAGTGTCCGAGATGTGCAGTAGAAACCTATATACACATCGGAGCATTGGATTCTGAAAAAACATCGGATTATGAGAATTTGTTTAAACGCATGATGATACCGGTTGACATGCTGAGGCATATGTATGTTGACTGTGAGATGAAAACAAAAGTAAATGGGGATACATTGACGGTATGGCATAATGAAGATACCTGGAAGATTGTTTTTCTGGATCATCCGGGAAATGTCAGACTGCTGCATAATAATTATCATGTGGAAGACGGACATCGTGTATTTGAAAAAGGATTTCATATCCAGAGTGAATTTACATCCAATACCAAAATAAAATATGCCATTGAAAATATTGAAACATATTCGTGGAGTATGCACCGGGTACATGAAAGGGAAGCTGCGCTGGAGCAGAAAAAGAATGAAAGTGAAAAACAGGGATTCTGGTCACGGGTGGTACAGGCATTTCGTCTTGTATTTCATAAGCAGGAAGAGGATGAAGCTAAAAGTCAGACAGATGATACCAGAAAAGAGGATCCGACTGATTTTCAACTGGATTTTTCAGATTTTAATTTTGTAAAGAAGTTTGGTTATCCGGATAATGGTACCAGATGTATCTATGTCTGGAAGACGAAAAACGGAATCTATCAATGGCAGATCGGAGAATATGTATCAAAGAAACGGGAGTTTGTGATCAAATTTTCAGATCAGACCTTTATAACGGACTGGCGGAAAGTAATTGCATGGAAATATGTATGGAAAGGTGACCTGAACTGGTCGTATGGTGAAAAGAATGAAGCGGACACTGATCGTAATTGATATGCAGAAGGATTTTATTGACGGTTCACTTGGTACGAAAGAAGCAGAAGCAATCGTGGAGCCGGTAAAAAATCTGATACAGGAATATAAGAACCGGGGAGACGAAGTGATCTATACCAGAGATACCCATGGCACAGATTATATGCAGACAAATGAGGGAAAGCATCTTCCGGTGGAACACTGTATAAAAGGAACACCCGGCTGGGAGATCGCAGATGGAATATATGCAGATGGCTGTAAGATCGCAGATAAGCCATCCTTTGGATATACAGGCTGGGATCAGTATGGATTTGAAGATGTCTGTCTGGTCGGACTTTGTACCGATATCTGTGTAGTATCAAATGCACTTATCATAAAGGCATTATATCCTGAGATCCGTGTGGCGGTCGATGTCAGATGTACGGCAGGCGTGACACCGGAATCAAAGTCGGCTGCGCTTGAAACAATGAAGATGTGTCAGATCGAGCTGGTCGGTGAAGAATAAGCTGGATAAAAAAGAAAAATGCAGTAAGAAAGGAAAGAAGACATGCTTGGAATTATAGGAGCAATGGATGAAGAAGTTGCAAAGTTAAAAGAAAAAATGGAGCAGGTGCATATCGTTGAAAAAGCAGGTATGCAGTTTTACAGAGGCACTTTGTGTGACCGTGAAGTGGTTGTAGTTAAATGTGGTGTCGGTAAAGTTCATGCGGCGATGTGTACACAGGCAATGATCGATTTATTCCCGGTAGATGGGATTGTAAATACCGGAATTGCAGGTTCATTAAATGCAGACATCAACATCGGAGATATCGTGTTGGCAAAGGACGCGTTAGAGCATGATATGGATGTCTCGGCTCTTGGATATGGTCCGGGAATCAATCCGGATTTAAAAGATGATGAAAATATTTTCAAAACAGATGAAAAAATGCTGGAACGCGCACTTGTTGCAGCAAAGCAGGCAGAGCTTTCCGTCAACATTTTTACCGGACGGGTTGTCAGTGGAGATCAGTTCATATCAAGTAAGGACAAGAAGAAATGGCTTGTTGATACATTTGACGGAACCTGTGCAGAGATGGAAGGTGCCTCGATCGGACATGTTGCAAGCCTGAACAAGATTCCATATCTCGTTGTACGCGCAATCTCAGATAAGGCAGATGACAGTGCAGAAATGGATTATCCATCATTTGCAGCTATGGCGATCGACAACAGCGTTGCGCTTATGACACAATTTGTAAAATTATGCTAACATTGACAGCGGTAAGCTTGATGTAAAATAAATAAGTGATGAATTATCATATAAAACAGGAGGAAACTGAAGAAACTATGGAAAAGATTAAAAGTTTTCAGATCAATCATTTATTATTAAATCCCGGAATCTATGTATCCAGAAAGGATAAGGCAGGAGATTCCATTATCACAACCTTTGATATCCGTATGACAAAGCCAAACTTTGAACCTGTTATAAATACAGCAGAGATTCATACGATCGAGCATCTGGCTGCGACCTATCTCAGAAACCACGAAGATTATAAAGATAAAGTAATTTATTTTGGACCAATGGGATGCAGAACCGGATTTTATCTGATCCTTGCAGGAGATTACAAGTCAGAGGATATTGTGGATCTTATGATCTCAATGTTTGAATTTATCCGTCATTATCACGATCCGATTCCGGGAGCAAATCCGAGAGAATGCGGAAACTATCAGGATATGAATCTGAACATGGCAAATTATCTGGCAGAGAAGTTCTTAAAAGAGGTTCTTTATAATATAGGTGAAGACCGCCTGAACTACCCAGAGGGTTGACCTTTTTTTTTCAAAGTGATACGATAACAGATAAAGATTGCCGGGAGAGTGCGGCAACCCATAATATTATGGAAAAAGAAAAAATCGCGAGAGGTGTAAACGAATGAGTAAGAGTTTTGAAGATTTATTAGCCCAGGTTGCAAAATGTAGCAAAAAGACAGTTTCGGTAGCATGTGCTCAGGACAAGCCTGTTCTGGAAGCCGTTAAGGCAGCAAAGGAAAAAGGTATTGCAGATGCGATCCTTGTTGGTGATGAAGCTGAGATCAGAAAGATCGCTGCTGAACTTGACATGAATCTGGATGAGTACGAGATCATTAACGAACCGGACAGCATTCAGGCTGCACATAAGGCTGTTGAGCTTGTACATAATAATAAAGCAGATATGTATATGAAGGGTATCATTGATACAAAGAACTTCTTAAAGAGTGTTCTGGATAAGGAAGTAGGTTTAAGAACCGGTAAGAAATTATCACATGTAGCTGTTTTCGAGATCCCCGGTATTGACAGATTATTATATCTTTCAGATGTTGCATTCATGACATATCCATCTCTTGAGGATAAGAAAGCGATTATTGAAAACACAGTAAAGGTTGTTCATGCTTGTGGTATCCCATGCCCAAAGGTTGCGCCACTTGCAGCAGTTGAGGTTGTAAATCCCAAAATGCCTGTAACTGTAGAAGCAGCAGAGCTTACAAAGATGAATGAAAATGGCGAGATAACAGGATGTATCGTTGACGGACCGTTATCACTTGACCTTGCGATCGATCCGGAAGCAGCTAAGCATAAGGGGGCAGAAAATCGTAAGATCGTTGGAGATGCAGATATCCTCTTATTCCCTGATATCCATGCAGGAAACCTCGTATACAAGTGCCTGACACATACAACTGCAAGTAAGAATGGATGTATTCTGACCGGAACAAAGGCTCCGGTTATTCTGACATCCAGATCAGACAGCTTTGAAGTAAAGATGAACTCTATTGCTCTTGCGGCGGTTGTTGCAGAAGCAATCAAGAATGAGCAGTAATCAGACTATTAAAGTTACGGAATAAATTTATAAGAATTTTGGAGGAAGAACATGTCATACAAAATTTTGATCATCAATCCGGGTTCAACATCTACAAAGATAGGTGTATTTGAAGACGAGAATTTATTATTTGAAGAGACATTAAGACACACAACAGAAGAACTTGCAGGCTTCAACCTTATCGTTGAGCAGAAGGACTTCAGAAAGAAAGTTATTCTTGACATCCTTGCAGAGAAGAACTTTGATATTAAGACTTTAGATGTATGTGTAGGCCGTGGCGGTATGTTAAAGCCAATTCCTGGTGGTACATATCCTGTAAGTGATGATTTATTAGAGGACTTAAAGATCGGCAAGCAGGGTCAGCATGCATCCAACCTTGGGGGTATCCTGGCAAGAGAGATCGGTGATGAGTTAGGTATCCCATCTTATATCGTAGATCCGGTCGTTGTAGATGAGCTGATGCCATCCTCCCGTTTATCAGGTGTACCTGAGCTTCCAAGAAGAAGTGTATTCCATGCATTAAACCAGAAGGCTGTTGCAAAGAGATATGCAAAAGAGCATGGCAAGAAATATGAAGACCTGAATCTGATCGTTGTACACATGGGCGGCGGTGTATCTGTTGGTGCGCACTTAAACGGACGTATCGTTGATGTTAACAATGCTTTGGATGGTGAAGGCGCATTCTCACCAGAAAGAGCCGGCGGTGTTCCATCAGGAGATCTTGCCAGGATGTGCTTTTCAGGAAAGTATACACAGCAGGAAGTCACAAAGAAGCTTGTTGGTAACGGTGGATTCAATGCATATATCGGAAGCAATGATGCAAGAGATCTCGAGAAGCTGGTTCAGGAAGGTGATGAGCATGCAAAGCTTGTTCAGGATGCATTCCATCAGCAGGTAGCAAAGGATATCGGTGCTATGTCAACTGTACTTTGCGGTAAAGTAGATCAGATTATCTTAACAGGTGGTATCGCATACTCCAAGCATACATGTGCAGAGCTGGAAAAGAGAGCAGGATTTATCGCTCCATTTACAGTATATCCTGGTGAGGATGAACTCCTTGCACTTGCACAGGGCGCATTAAGAGTTATGAATGGCGAAGAAGAGCCAATGACATATTAATTAGATGTTTGATCGCCATTTTGTCTGTGTACTGTAAAAATACAAAAATTGGCATAATAGTTTTTCTTATAATACACATAATAGAATCAAGACAACAAAGTCTTAAATAAATGTATTGGAGGAAATGTATTATGGCAAGTTCAAATTCAACAGGAACAAGCAAGATGAGCGTTCCAGAAGCTAAGGACGCTATGAACAAGTTTAAAATGGAGGTTGCTAAGGAAATCGGTGTTAACCTCAAGGATGGTTACAACGGTGACTTAACAGCTGCTCAGAGTGGATCAATTGGTGGCGAGATGGTTCGTCAGATGATCAAGAGACAGGAAGAACAGATGTCAGGCAGATAAGCAGTAAAATAAGAGAGATCTTATAGCTTTTGCTTAGCAGGAAGGGGTTATTGTCGAAAAGACGATAACCTTTTTCTGCGTTGTTATGGAAAATGGGCTGGACATATATCTGGTATATATGGTATAATCGGTTGATTGATGCGGGTATTTTTATACCTGTAATAAAAACGAAATGATAAATGGATGCTAAATAATGCCTTATATATTATTAAAAGATGATGGCATAAGGCATCATTTGCATAATTTTAAGGAGGAAATAAAAAAATGAGTTTAGCAGTAGAAAATCTGGAACACAGTATGGCAAAACTTACAATCACAGTACCAGCAGAGGAGTTTGGTAAGGCAATGACAACTGCCTACAATAAGCAGAAAGGTAAATTTAATGTACCTGGTTTCAGAAAGGGTCATGTACCACAGGCATTTATTGAGAAGATGTATGGACCTGCAGTATTTTATGAAGAGGCAGCTAATTCATTAATTAATGAGTATTATCCAAAGGAAGTAAGCGCATCAGATGTTGATGTTGTATCAAGACCGGTTATCGATGTAACTCAGATCGAAAAGGGCAAGGATTTCATCTTTACAGCAGAAGTAGCTGTTAAGCCTGAAGTTGAACTTGGCGATTATAAGGGACTCGAAGTAGAAAAGCCTGACGTAGAAGTAACAGATGATGAAGTTATGGCAGAGCTTTTAAAGGTTCAGAAAGAGAACTCAAGATATAACCCTGTAACAGACAGAGCTGCACAGATGGATGATGAAGTTACACTTGACTTCGAAGGATTCGTTGATGGTGTTCCTTTTGAAGGCGGTAAGGCTGAGAACTATAAGCTTGTTCTTGGTTCCCATTCATTCATTGATACATTTGAAGATCAGCTCGTTGGCAAGAACATCGATGAGGATGTAGAAGTAAATGTTACATTCCCGGAAGATTATCAGGCAGAAGACTTATCAGGTAAGCCGGCAGTATTCAAGTGCAGGATCAAAGAGATCAAAGCTGTAGAATTACCAGAGTTAGATGATGAATTTGCAAGTGAAGTTTCAGATTTTGAGACATTAGATGCATATAAAGAAGATATTAAGAGCAAAGCTGCTGAGAAGAAGCAGAAGGATGCTGAGAATGAGAAAGAAAACAAGCTGATCGAGAAAGTGATCGAGAATGCTAAGATGGATGTTGCAGATGCACAGATCGCAGATGTACAGGAAAGAATCAAAGATGAGTTCGCCCAGAATCTTCAGTATCAGGGAATTAATCTTGATCAGTATATGCAGATCTGCAATATTACAGAGGAAGCATTAATGGAGAGAATCAAACCAGATGCAGAGAAGAGAATCAAATCCCGTCTTGTTCTGGAAGCAATTGCGGATGCAGAAAATATCGAAGTATCAGATGATGAAGTACATGATGAGCTGGAAGCTATGGCAAAACAGTATCAGATGAACGTAGAAGATATCGAAGGCTTCATGGGTGATGCAGAGAAGGAAAGCATTAAGAAAGATCTTGCTGTTAAGAAGGCAGTTAAGGTTGTTGTAGATAACGCAAAGGAAGTTTAATCAATAATTTCTGATTGCGATATTTTGGAGGTGTAAATATGAGTTTAGTACCTTATGTCATTGAACAGACCAGCCGTGGTGAACGTTCATATGATATTTATTCAAGACTTCTGAAAGACAGAATTATCTTTCTGGGAGAAGAAGTAAATGATACATCAGCAAGTATAGTGATCGCACAGCTCCTGTTTCTGGAGTCCGAAGATCCATCCAAGGATATCTCATTGTATATCAACAGTCCGGGCGGTTCTGTAACAGCAGGACTTGGAATCTATGACACAATGCAGTATATCAAATGTGATGTATCTACAATCTGCTGTGGAATGGCAGCAAGTATGGGTGCGTTCCTACTTGCGGGTGGTGCAAAAGGTAAGAGATTTGCACTTCCAAATGCCGAGATTATGATCCATCAGCCATCCGGCGGATCACAGGGTCAGGCTACAGAGATTGAAATTGCTGCAAAGCATATTTTAAAGACAAAAGAGAAATTAAATAGAATGTTGAGCGAGAATACTGGAAAGCCATATGAGACAATTGCTGCTGATACAGAGAGAGATAACTGGATGTCAGCAGAAGAAGCATGTGCATATGGTCTGATTGACAGTGTGATCGCAAAAAGATAGTATAAAGAGGTATTGGAATGGCAAATCGTAGTGAAGATAGAAAACTACTTAGATGTTCCTTCTGTAATAAGACGCAGGATCAGGTCAGAAAACTTATAGCAGGACCAAACGCTTACATTTGTGATGAGTGTGTACAGATATGCGCAGAGATCGTTGATGAAGAGCTGGAAGAAACAGGTGCTGAAGATTCCATTAATTTACTGAAACCAAAGGAGATCCGTGAATTTCTGGATCAGTATGTGGTCGGTCAGGAAGAAGCAAAGAAGGTTTTATCTGTTGCGGTATACAATCATTATAAGCGTATCATGGCAGATAAGGATTTTGATGTAGAGCTTCAGAAGAGTAATATCCTTATGGTCGGACCAACCGGTTCCGGTAAGACATATCTGGCACAGACACTTGCAAAGATCCTGAATGTTCCGTTTGCCATTGCCGATGCAACTGCATTGACGGAGGCAGGATATGTTGGTGAAGATGTAGAAAATATTCTACTGAAGCTGATCCAGGCGGCTGATTATGATGTAGAACGTGCAGAGCATGGAATTATCTATATTGATGAGATCGATAAGATCACGAAAAAGAGCGAGAATGTATCCATCACCAGAGATGTATCCGGCGAAGGTGTACAGCAGGCGTTGTTAAAGATTGTGGAGGGCACGATCGCATCAGTACCACCACAGGGTGGCAGAAAACATCCGCATCAGGAATTTATACAGATCGATACATCAAATATTTTATTTATATGTGGTGGTGCATTTGATGGTCTGGAGAAGATCATTGATAACAGAATCGGCAAGAAAGCCATCGGCTTCAATGCTGAGGTTGTTGATAAGACAGAACAGGATATCGGAGAACTGTTAAAGCAGGTTACTCCTCAGGACTTTGTAAAATATGGTCTGATCCCTGAATTTGTCGGACGTCTGCCGATAACGGTTACACTTGATCTGTTAAATAAGGATGCGCTTGTAAGAATCCTGACAGATACAAAGAGTGCGATCTGCAAGCAATATAAGAAATTATTTGAATTAGATGGCGTGGAATTGGAATTTGATAAGGATGCGCTTTACGCTATAGCAGAAGAAGCGATGGAGAGAAAGACCGGAGCCAGAGGACTTCGTTCTATCATAGAGAAGGCAACACTTGATCTTATGTATGAGATCCCATCGGATGACAGAGTTGCAAAATGCGTGATCACAAAAGAAGTTATAACGGATGGAGCACAACCAGAAATCACTTATTCTGATAATCCGGCTGAGAAAAAGCAGATAAAGAAGAAGCGTTCAGTAAAAAACAGTGATGAAATAGCTTAAGCAGAAAGCCGGGATGTTATGCATCCCGGTTTTTTGATATAAAGGAGATAAAAGTATGGATAATATCGTCTGGAACAGACCGATGATCGTTTTGAACAATATTGTTATAATGCCAGATACTTCCTCACATCTGGATGTGATCAGCAAGGAATCATGTGAAGCAGTTGCCAATGCAATGAAGGGTGATTGCAGCATTCTGCTGGTTACGGCAAAGGAAGTAAAGGAGAATGGCATGGTTCCTGAACTTTATCCGATCGGTGTTACAGCAAAGATCAAGCAATATCTGAAAATGCCGAACAAAACAGTCCGTATTCTGATCGAAGCAGAAAAACGTGCAAGGATCGTTTCATTTTACAAGGAAGACGGAGCATATAATGCGGACTTTGAATATATAGATACAGAAGAAACAAACCAGTTGGATGAAGTAGAGGAAAAAACATTGATCCGTATGCTTACGGATAAACTCAGACAGGCTTTTGCAAATGGCATGGGAACCAATAAGCTGTTATATAAAAAACTGCTTACGATCGATGACCTTGCAAAATTTGCCGATGGAGTGACAGAATTCATTCCTGCTCCATATACGAAGAAGCAGGAGATACTTGAAACACTCGATGTAAAAGAACGAGTAATGAAGATCCTTCAGACAATGGACGAGGAGATGGAGATCTTAGCTATCCGTCAGGAGATTCAGGAGAAATTACAGGACTGTGTAAATAAGCATCAGAGAGAATATGTTCTCCGGGAACAGATGAAGGTCATAAAGAAAGAACTTGGCGAAGATGATAATACAGAAAAAGCAGCAGATGAATATATGGATCGCTTGCAGGAACTGACCGCTCCTGAAGAAGTCAAGGAGAAGCTTACAAAAGAGATATCCAGACTTCGCGCATTACCGCCAATGGCTGCTGAATCCGGTATCCTTACGAACTATATCGAGACTTTGCTCGACTATCCATGGGGAAAATACTCAAAAGAGAATGATAATCTGGAAAAGGCAATTAAGATTCTGGAACGGGATCATTATGGTTTGGAAGAAGTAAAGGAACGGATCATAGATTATCTGGCGGTTCATATTTTAAATGAAAAAGGCAACATGCCGATTCTGTGTCTGGTTGGACCTCCGGGAACCGGTAAGACTTCTATTGCAAGATCGATCGCTACCGCAACAGGAAAAGAATATATCCGTATGTCACTTGGCGGCGTCCGGGATGAAGCAGAGATCCGTGGACACAGAAGAACCTATATCGGTGCTATGCCGGGCAGGATCGCACAGTCGATCGCAAAGACAAAGACAGAGAATCCACTGATCCTGCTTGATGAAGTTGATAAGGTAAGCAGTGACTACAAGGGAGATGTATCCTCTGCTTTGTTAGAGGTTTTGGACAGCGAACAGAATAATAAATTTTATGATCATTATTTTGAAGTGCCGATTGACCTAAGCAAGGTATTATTTATCGCAACAGCAAATGATGCATCATTGATTCCGGGTCCGTTAGCCGATCGTATGGAGATGATCGAGATCAGCGGATACACGGAAAATGAGAAGTTCAACATTGCGAAGCTGTATCTGGTCAATAAGGCGATCGAGAGAAACGGACTGACCAAGAAGCAGTTCAAGATCAATGGATCTGCGATCAAATATATCATCCGTCATTATACCAGAGAAGCAGGTGTCCGTGATCTGGAACGGAATATTGACAAGATATGCAGAAAAGCATGCAGAATGATTCTTACAGAACAGACAGAAACTGTGAAAGTAACAAAGGACATGGTACCGCAGCTTCTCGGAACAGAGAAGTATATGGATGACAGCTATGACCTGACCAATAAGGTAGGCTCTGTACGAGGTCTTGCATGGACTGCGGTAGGTGGAGTAACACTTAATATAGAAGTAAATATTATGCCGGGAAATGGCAGTATACAGCTTACCGGAAAATTAGGAGATGTCATGAAGGAGTCTGCTGTTACAGGTTTATCGTATATCCGTACGATGAAGGAATCAGAGACACTGGGTGAAGATTATTTTGAAAAGCATGATATCCACATCCATATTCCGGAAGGAGCAGTTCCAAAGGATGGACCTTCTGCGGGAATCACAATGGCGACAGCCATTTATTCTGCAATATTTAATAAACCTGTAAGAGGAGATCTGGCAATGACAGGAGAGATCACCCTGCGGGGAAGTGTACTTCCAATCGGTGGTTTAAAAGAAAAGCTTCTGGCAGCGAAGACAATCGGTATTAAGAAAGTACTGATCCCTGAGATGAACCGCAGAGACCTTAATGATATCAGTACAGAGATCACAGACGGACTGGATATTACCTGTGTGAAAACAATGGAACAGGTGCTTAGTCTTGCACTTGCAAAAGGAGAAAAGAAATGATAATTAAGAGTGCTGAACTTGAAACAGTATGTGGAATTACAAGTACACTTCCTGATACAGAGATGCCGGAGATTGCATTTGCCGGTAAGTCCAATGTAGGAAAATCTTCACTGATCAATGGTCTTCTAAACCGGAAATCACTTGCCAGAACATCATCACAGCCGGGCAAGACACAGACGATCAATTATTACAATATTAATCATGATCTGTATTTTGTCGATCTTCCGGGATATGGCTATGCACAGGTATCCGTAGAGATCCGTGCAAAATGGGGTAAGATGGTAGAACGGTATCTGCATACCTCAAAGCAGCTGCGGCTTGTATTTCTGTTGATCGATATACGTCATGAGCCGTCAGAAAATGATTGCATCATGTATGACTGGATCGTAAAAAATGGATATGAACCGGTGATTATTGCAACAAAGCTTGATAAGATCAAGAGAAGCCAGATCCAGAAGAATCTGAAGATCATTAGACAGAAGATCCAGCCGGTAGAGGGAACGATCATAATTCCGTTTTCGGCACAGACCAAGCAGGGAAAAGAAGAGATCCTGCAGTTGATCGAAGACCGGATTGCAGAATCAGAACCTGAATCTGAATAACATATGAGCTGAAAAAATGAAAAGATCATTTATATGTATTATAGAAATATATATAAATAATCAGGAATGTTTTTCACCCTTATCATCAGAATACAGCCAGAGAGTATTGACGAGATAGTCATATACTTCGGCACTTTTCGCACGCCAATTATCACAGATAGCGATGGCGTGCGTTTTTGTTGGTACGTTAAATTTCAGATCGATCAGAGTTTCTTTCCGATCTTTGATTACGCAGGTAACGACATATTCGCCATAGTCATTTAAGGCATAATCGGCATAGATCTCGGATTCATTTTTCAGATTGATCTTCTGGTTATCAAAATAGTCCAGGATATCCTGCTTAATAGCATATGGAATACGGTTTTCAAACATGCTTAAGGCTTCTTCACCCTTGTCGGTGATCTTATAATGGGAAGAAGACCGGATCATGGATACATAGACAAAATCACACTCGATCAGTCCATTAATGGCTTCCTGAAGCGTGAAATAATTCGTATATCCCTTTGTCAGAACAAAATCGGAAATCTGGGAATTGGTCAGTGTGAAATCCACACGATCCAGCATATATAAAATGATTAATTTGTATAAGACGATAGAATCTGTATTCATTATAATATCCTTTGTATGTTTTGTAAGAATAAATGTATCACAAGAAAAGCATAAAATCAATGAAGCAATGTTCCCGGAAAAGAAAATGATTTACAAAACTTTTTTTTATGCTATACTAAGGCTATTAAATACAACGCTCATATGGCATCCGGATATCTGATAAGCAGGATGCACAGGTAGTCATACAGTTGATATACCTGTTTCGAAAAGAATTCATTAGGATAATCCCCAAGAATAAGAATGTGTGTGAATTGAATAAAACGGATAAAATCGGAAGGAGTAGAAGATGGATTTTAGAAATGCATCATTAGATGAGTTGAAGCAATTCGTAAAGGATAATAAGATAAAGGGTGTGTCGGCGCTCCGTAAACCAGCCCTGATCGAATTCCTTGAGAAGAATTACAGTGGTGAAGCAAATCCTGCAACGGAAAAAAATGAGGAAAAACCACGAAAAAACGATGCTGAAAAGATAAAAAAGACAGAAAGAATACGGAAACCGAAAAAGGCAGAGCAGCCAGAAAAAGCAGAACAGTCGGAAAAAACGGAACAGGCAGAGCAGATAGAAAAAACGGAGCATACAGAGCAACCGGAGAGATCCGAAGAAGATGCCGTAAAAAAAGTGGACAGGAACAAAACTGAGAATGGACAGAAATCAGGAGATTCCAGTAGAAGACAGCACAGAAACAATACCGGACGGCAGACCAACCGGAATGGAAAAAGACAGGACTATCGATCACAGGGAAATAATAGGAATAACAATTCGAATCATACAAATAATGCATCGAATACAAATAACGGAAGAAATGACCATAATC
Organism: Lachnospiraceae bacterium UBA6403; assembly: GCA_002437435.1. Taxonomy (GTDB): domain Bacteria; phylum Bacillota; class Clostridia; order Lachnospirales; family Lachnospiraceae; genus Coprococcus. Next base: position 15,197 of record DJPV01000027.1, read on the forward strand.
AGGAGAACAGACACGCTGCGGCAGAGATGACAAAGCCGGAAATGAACATGGAAAAGGCATTTGTTGAAAAACCTGCAATGGCAGAGAAAAAAGCAGGTGCTGAAAGTCCTGCAATGCCAGAAAAGAAGGCGGTTTATGAAAAGCCTGTTATGGAAGAAAAAAATGCGGAAGCGGATACAGAGGCAAGAACGGAGACGAAGCCTGAGAGCAGATCGGAAGGATCATCTGCTCAGCAGGAGTCAAATGGACCGGAACTTGACAGTGGCAAGCTGGCACATGGAATCCTTGAGGTAATGCAGGAGGGATATGGCTTTATAAGAAGTGCGAACTATCTGCCGGGAGATCAGGATATCTATGTATCACCGGCGCAGATCCGCAGGTTTGGACTGAAGACAGGAGATGTAATCACCGGAAATATCCGTGTGAAGACGCAGGGTGAGAAGTTCGGTGCATTATTATATGTAGCTTCTGTAAATGGAGAAAGTCCTGCAAGTATCGCAGGAAGAAAAGCATTTGAAGATCTGACACCGATCTTCCCAAATGAGCGTATCAATATGGATGGAGAGGACAGCCCGATCCCAATCCGTATGATCGATCTGTTATCACCGATCGGTAAAGGACAGCGTGGTATGATCGTTTCCCCTCCAAAGACAGGTAAGACGACATTACTCAAACAGATCGCAAAATGTATCAGTACCAGATACAGCGAGATCCATCTGCTTGTACTTCTGATCGATGAAAGACCGGAGGAAGTAACAGATATCAGAGAATCCATAGAAGGGCCAAATGTTGAGGTCATTTATTCGACGTTTGATGAGCTGCCGGAACATCATAAGCGCGTATCGGAGATGGTGATCGAACGTGCGAAACGACTGGTAGAACAGAAAAAAGATGTTGTGATCTTACTTGACAGTATTACAAGACTGGCAAGAGCATATAACCTTACAGTTCCGCCAAGTGGAAGAACCTTATCCGGTGGTCTTGATCCTGCGGCTTTACATATGCCAAAGAAATTCTTTGGTGCTGCCCGTAACATGCGTGAGGGAGGAAGCCTTACGATCCTTGCAACGGCGCTGGTTGAGACGGGAAGCAAGATGGATGATGTCGTATTTGAGGAATTTAAAGGAACCGGTAATATGGAACTGGTGCTTGACCGTAAACTCGCAGAAAAGAGAATTTTTCCGGCAATCGACATTGCAAAATCCAGTACCAGACGGGATGATCTGTTATTATCACCGGAAGAACAGGAAGTTGTATACGCACTTCATAAGATTTTGTCCGGTAGTAAAGCAGAGGATATGCTGGAAGATGTACTGAAATTATTCGTCAGAACCAAGAATAATAAAGAGTTTATTTATTATGTAAAAAAATCATTGTTAAGAAAATAAAAAAACACTTGCATTTCTATGTCGGTTTATGTTAGAATACAAAAGCTGTGTTTTATGAAGAAGTGAGGCTGATGGCCTATTCTCATATATCAATAATATAATAAAGAGGTGAGATTAAATGAGAGAAGGAATACATCCAAATTATTATCAGGCAAAGGTTGTATGTAACTGCGGAAACGAATTTGTTACAGGTTCTACAAAGGAAGAAATTCATGTAGAAATTTGCTCAAAGTGTCATTCATTCTATACAGGCCAGCAGAAGGCAGCTAAGGCTCGTGGTAGAATTGATATGTTCAACCGTAAGTACGGTGTTTCACAGTCAAACTAATAAAAAGGATGATAGGTTGAGGTTAAAGTTTTTTAATCTCAACCTATTTTTGTATTACAGGAAATATTTTGTGAGGTAGATAATTTGAAAAGAGCCAGAATAGGTGGTCAGGCTGTGATCGAAGGTGTAATGATGAAATATGGAGACCATTATGCTGTAGCGGTCAGAAAGCCGGACCAGGAGATCGAAGTTAAAGTTGAAAGTTATACACCGATAGGTGAAAAGTATAAAATCCTGAAATTGCCAATCCTTCGGGGAGTGGTGAATTTCTTTGAGTCCTTGGTGATCGGAGTAAAAACTCTGACATATTCTGCGGATTTCTATGAAGAGGAAGAAACAACCGGGAAGAATGACTCTCAAGATGATGACAAACTGTCTGAAACAGAAAGCAGCAATGGAAACTGTTCAGGCGAGATAAAGGATAATAAAAAGGAAAGCAGTACAGGGGATGATCTGATGATGATTGGAACTGTCATTGTATCACTTGCCATTGCGATCGCATTATTCATGCTGTTACCGGCATTTATCGCGGGACTGCTTGAACATGTGACAAAAAGTAATGCATTAATAGCGGTAGCAGAAGGTGTGCTTCGGCTGGTAATCTTTCTTGCATATGTTGTATTGATATCATTGATGAAAGATATCAAACGTGTATTTATGTATCATGGTGCAGAGCACAAGACGATCAACTGTTTTGAAGCAGGTGATCCGCTGACACCGGAAAATGTAAAGAAACATTCCAGATACCACAAGCGTTGTGGAACCAGTTTTTTAGTAGTCGTTATGATTATAAGCATTATTGTGTTTATGTTTATAAATGTAAAAACTATGTGGCTGCGGCTGCTGTCACGTGTATTATTAGTCCCGATTATTGCAGGAATCTCGTATGAATTTATCATGTTTGCAGGCAGAAGTGATTCAAAACTGGCGCATGTTTTAAGTGTACCGGGAATGTGGGTGCAGCGTCTTACGACGAAAGAACCGGATCTCGATATGTGTGAGGTAGCTATCCGTTCGGTAGAAGCAGTGATCGACTGGCGTGCATATCAGGAAGCTATGAAGCGCGGAGAGATTGAAGATTAAGGAAAACAGATTTATGACACAGCATCAGCTTGTAACAGCGGGAATAGAAAAACTGAAAGAACATAATGTGCCGGATGCAGATATCGATGCAGAGTTATTATGGCTCTATGTATCGAATCAGGATAAGATGGCATATATCATGAACCGTCAAGAAGAAGTCACTGATTCAGTCCGGTCTTTCTACGAAGCAGTGATCGATAAACGGTCGAAACGCACTCCATTACAGTATATAACAGGAACACAGTGCTTTATGGGATATGATTTTGAGACTGCACCGGATGTGCTGATCCCAAGATTTGACACAGAAGTTCTGGTAGAACAGGCAAATCGCTTGATTCATGACATACATTCTGATAAGATGTCTGTGCTGGATATGTGCTGTGGCTCCGGATGCATTGGATTGTCGGTAGCACTTATGAATCCGAAGGTTCATGTAGATCTGAGTGATATCTCGGATTCGGCGGTCGCACTTACAAAAAAAAATGCGAAACGATTAGCGGTATCTGGTTATACAGTTATAAAATCAGATTTATTTGATAAGATAGATAAAAGATATGATATGATCCTGTCTAATCCACCGTATATAGAGAGCGAAGTCATCGATGGGCTGATGCCTGAGGTTCGGGATCATGAGCCGAGACTGGCATTAGATGGTGATACGGATGGATTAAAGTTTTACAGAGCAATTATAGAGAATGCGGAGAGTTATTTAAATGAAAAAGGATGTATTTTATTTGAAATTGGTAATCATCAGGCACATGATGTGCAGCAGCTCCTTGTAGATAAGCATTTTGAGAATGTGTGTGTGGTAAAAGACCTTGCAGGAAATGACAGAGTAGTAATTGGAAGAAAAGCTTAGAAATAAGCCTGAATAGAAGAAAAGACACATGAACGGAAAATGACATGTGCTACAGGAGGATTATTATGTTTGATAAATTAGAAGATTTAGTAGACAGACTTGATACATTGAATAACCAGTTGACAGATCCGGATATCGTATCTGATCAGAACAAATTCCGTAAATTAATGAAGGAGCAGAGCGAGCTTACTCCTATCGTAGAAAAGTATAAAGAATATAAAGATGCAAAACAGACGATCGAGGACAGTCTGCTTATGCTGGAAGAAGAAAATGATGAAGAACTTCGCGAGATGGCGAAGGAAGAATTAAATGAAGCTAAGGCAACAGTAGAAAAGACAGAAAATGAATTAAAGATCCTGCTTCTTCCGAAGGATCCTAACGATTCCAAGAATGTTATCGTGGAAATCCGTGCAGGTGCAGGTGGAGATGAAGCGGCTTTATTTGCATATGAGATCTACAGAATGTATCAGAAGTATGTGGATCAGTTTAAATGGAAAGTAGAACTGATGAGTGTAAATGAAAATGGAATCGGTGGTTTCAAGGAAGCAGTATTCATGATTACAGGTGATGGCGCATATTCCAAGATGAAATATGAGAGTGGGGTTCACCGTGTACAGAGAATCCCCAAGACAGAGTCCGGCGGAAGAATCCATACCTCGACTGTAACAGTTGCAGTTATGCCGGAAGCAGAAGAGGTCGATGTAGAGATCAATGAAAATGATATCCGTATCGATGTTATGAGAGCGTCCGGTAATGGTGGTCAGTGTGTCAATACAACAGATTCAGCCGTTCGTCTGACACATATACCAACCGGTATCGTAATTTACAGCCAGACCGAGAAATCACAGCTTCAGAATAAAGCAAAAGCATTTGCACTGCTTCGTTCCAAACTGTATGATATGGAGCTTCAGAAGCAGCATGATGCAGAAGCTGCTGATCGTAAAAGCCAGATCGGAACAGGAGACCGTTCAGAGAAGATCCGTACTTATAATTTCCCGGAAGGCCGTGTAACGGATCACAGAATCAAGCTTACATTATATAAGCTGGAGCAGATCTTAAATGGTGACCTGAATGAGATCATCGACAGTCTGATCGCGGCAGACCAGGCTGCCAAACTTTCTCAGGTAAATGAGGAAGAATAATTGACATATATTTGAATAAGTGGTTATATTATATGTGGCTTAAATGGACATACTAACGATAATTTACAGATACGAAACGAGGTAGCTAGATGTATAAAAAGAATGTAAGGTTCTTCTTTGCTTTGTTCATGAGTAAACTGGCAAGAACCATGCAGAGAATGTTGAAGATGAACGCAAGTTATTTTCCGGGAAAGCTAGCGATCAAGCTTTGTCCTGATTTCCTTGGAAGAATAGAAAAGCCGGAAACGATCATCAGTGTGACAGGTACAAATGGTAAGACTACAGTATGTAATATGATCATTGATGCACTGGAAAAGAATGGTTACGATGTCTTAAGTAACCGTGCCGGGTCCAATATCAATGCCGGAGTTGCAAGTGCGTTGATCGCTGAAAGCAAGCTTTCCGGTAAGACTAAGAAAAAAATTGCGGTATTTGAAATTGATGAGAGAAGCTCAAAGCTGATCTATCCATATGTAAAGCCGACATATGCAGTATGCACGAATCTGTTCCGCGATTCTATTCACAGAAATGCCAATCCGGAATTTATATTTAATATTATAAACAGCAGTCTGCCGGAAGAATCTCATCTGATATTAAATGCAGATGATCTGATCAGTTGTAATCTGGGAGAGAAAAATGAAAAAACATATTTTTCAATCAACAGACTGCCTTCAGACAGAGAAGAATGTATTAATCTGATCAATGATGTGAGAATCTGTCCAAAATGTCATCACAAACTGAAATATAACTATGTCAGATATCATCATATCGGAAATGCAAAGTGTGAATTTTGTGGCTATGCATCACCGGTTGGAGATTATAAGGCAGAACTTGATTTTGATAAGAATGTTATGTCTGTTGCACATGGGGATAAGACAGAAGATTACCACATGGTAAGCAACAGTATCTTTAATCTGTATAATCAGTTAACTGCGATCACAACACTTCGTGAAGCAGGACTTACAGAAGAACAGGTTCAGAAGTCATTTGATAATCTGAATATCGTAGAGTCCCGTTATTCAAAGGAGACTGTAAAGGGAATCAATGTAATAACCCATATGGCGAAAGGCCAGAATCCGATTGCATGCTCCTGTGTATTTGAGTATGTAGCAAAGGAACCCGGTAAAAAAGAGATTATTCTGTTATTAGATGATATCTTTGACAGACGTGGTTCATCCGAGAATATGACATGGATTTTTGACTGTGATTTTGAATTTTTAAATCAGCCTGATATTACGAATATTATTATTGCGGGTGTTCGTACGACAGATTATAAACTGCGTCTGATGATGGCGGGTGTGCCTGAGGAGAAGCTAAAAGAAACTCCGGATGAAGAGGGCGCTTATAAACTTCTGGAGCTGAATGGAACGGATAGTATCTATATACTTCATGAGTTATATGCAGCAGATACAGCGATGAAGCTCAGAGACAGTGTAAAGCAGTATATAAACAAAAAGGAGGCACAGGAAGATGGGAACAGGTATTAAGATCGAAGTTCTTTATGGAGAATTTGCCAATCTTTTTGGAGATTTACAGAATGTTAATTATCTGAAATCATGCATTCCGGATGCAGAGGTGATCTACACTGGACTGCATGACAAACCGGCATTTGCAGATGGCGGAGCGGATTTTGTATATATGGGTTCCATGACAGAGAATCAGCAGGAACTGGCAATAGAAGCATTAACACCGTATAAGGAACAGCTTACAGCGCAGATTGATGCTGGAACAGTGTTTTTATTTACAGGTAATGCCATGGAAGTTACGGAAGCTTACATTGAGAATGAAGACGGAAGTAAGATAACAGGACTGGGTATCTTTGATACTTATGCAAAGAGGAACATGATGCATCGTTATAATTCACTGATCCTTGGAAAGTATGAAGATATCAAACTGGTAGGCTTCAAGGCACAGTTCAGTCACTCTTATGGAGACAATTCAAACTGTTATTTTTATGATGTGATCCGCGGTGATGGACTTCATCCGGGAGTACAGACAGAAGGATTAAAGAGAAATAATTTCTTCGGTACTTATACCGTAGGTCCATTTCTCGTATTAAATCCGTTATTTGTTAAATATCTGATGACTCTTCTTGGAATCAAAGAACCAAAGCTTGCACATGAAGAAGTCATTATGAAGGCATACAGACAGAGACTTTCAGAATTTGAAGATGAAAAGTTGAGATACGAATAAAGGTCTTAACAGCTAAGGAGGCACAAAGACAATGAATGGTAAAGAGGTATTTGAAACATATGAATCAGAGGTAAGATCATATTGCAGAAGTTTCCCTGCAATCTTTACAAAAGCCAAGGGATCGATCATTACCAGCACAGATGGTACAGAGTATGTTGATTTCTTCTGCGGCGCAGGAGCAGTAAATTATGGTCATAACAATGATTTTATCAAAGGAAAACTGATCGATTATCTTGCAAATGATGGCATTATCCATTCTCTTGATATGATGACAGAGCCAAAGGAAGAATTTATCCGTTATTTCGAGGAGGAGGTTCTTCAAAAGAGAGGTTTAAATTATAAAATCATGTTCCCCGGCCCAACAGGAACAAATGCAGTTGAAGCAGCGTTAAAGCTTGCAAGAAAGGTTAAGAAGACAAATCAGATCTGGGCACTTATGGGCTGCTTCCATGGAATGACACTTGGAGCTCTGGCTCTGACCAGTGATTCTGCCAGCAGAAAGGGTGGTGGTGTATGCTTAAATGATGTTACCCATATCCCTGCACCATATATGTTCCCTGAATTTGATACGATCAAATATATGGAGACATTACTGACAGATGATCATTCAGGTGTTGAGAAGCCGGCGGCACTTATTATCGAAACAGTTCAGGCAGAGGGTGGTGTTCAGGTATTTTCCGTTGACTACTTAAAGGCAGTCAGAGAATTGTGTGATAAGTACGGCATTCTTCTGATCGTCGATGATATTCAGGTTGGCTGTGCAAGAACTGGTACTTTCCTCTCATTTGAACGTGCTGGAATCGTACCTGATATGGTTGTAATGTCCAAGTCGATCGGTGGTTACGGTATGCCATTTGCAGTTACATTGTTCAAGCCTGAATTAGATATCTGGGCACCGGGTGAACATAATGGAACTTTCCGTGGAAACCAGCTCTCTATGGTTGCTGCCAGATTTGGCCTTCAGTATATGCTTGAGAATAAAGTAGAAGCAGAAGTAAAACGTAAAGAGGAGATTGTCAGAACATACTTCAAAGAAAACTTACAGAGTGATGCTGTTCAGATCCGTGGAATCGGTTTGATCTGGGGCATTCAGGTTGTTGATGGAAAGACAGCACTTGCGATCGCTAACAGATGTTTTGAAAAGGGACTTATCATTGAGCGCGCTGGTCGTGATAATGATGTAGTGAAATTAATGCCGGCACTTACGATTCCGGATGAGCAGTTAGTAAAGGGTCTTGATATTCTTGTGTCAAGCGTAAAGGAAATCTGTAATTTATAAAAATATAGATAACAGATGTAAGTTGTACTTACAATAGTATAAGATACCTCTGGGTGATAAAGAATACGGTTTGAATGTATATTTATGATTCGGGGGTATTTTATTATCGCTGTTAATTATCTGTATCTTTTATCGCTTGGCGTGTATATGGTTTGATGGAGGGAAGAAAATCGGTTATTAAAAATTATTTGCTTGACAAAAAATGGTGAACATGAAACTATGGACATAGGATTTTTTCGTTACAGGATGGAATGGGAGGTAACTTAATATGGATATAAATAATACACCACCGAACTTTGATGGACAGCCAAATTATAATAACGTTCCGCCAAACTTCGGTGAACAACAGAATTATAATAATGTACCACCGAATTTCGATGGACAGCCGAATTTTAATACACCGCCAAATTTTGGATGGCAGTCAAATTACAATTATAAGCCTAGAAGACCAAGACCGGGGGTATCACCGGAACGATTTGAGATCTTTGGCGGTTTTGCTTTTGGTTATGCCATGATCTACAGTGTGCTGATGTATCGGAACTATGCAAGCATCTGTGCTGTATTTATGGCGGTTATGACCGTTTTATTTATGAGCTTCAGTATCATACGTCATGAGAAGAATCTGCCGGTAAATGGTGGAGAACAGTTTTCTTTTGGTAAACTGCTTGGAAAACAGACGAAGCTGATCCCGTATTATGCAGGTATCATTCTGCTTGGAGTATCCGTTTGCAGGACAGATGATCCTTTCTTGATCTTTATGAACCATCTCTGCATTTTATTCCTTGTATGTGCAGGACTTCTCCGATATTTTGATGATCTTAAAAATATGGGATTTATCGAATATGGGCTTACAGTTATCGAAAAGATGGCAGAGCCGTTTACCTGTTTTGACCGTTTTTTCTCCGATTACAGACAGTATAACAGAGAGCACGAAAATGCAAAGAAGCGTGCAAAATTTGTCTATATTCTGATCGGTATCGTTGCTGCGATCCCCTTATTATTTATTATGATCACGCTGCTTGCCAGCGCGGACCAGATTTTTGGGGATGCAGTGGAGACGATACTGGGTAATATCTTCCTGTCATGGGATGTGATCTGGTTTCTGGTATTTGCTTTTGCAGCATTATTATTTACATATGGTATCATCGTGGCTGCACCGTTTGGAAGCAGACATCACAGACAGAGAAAAGAAGGCACGCATGAACCGATCGTTGCGATCACGGCGATGGGACTGCTTACATTGGTATATCTGTTATTCTCAGTGATACAGATCCTTTATCTGTTTACAAATAATATGTCATTGCCGGATGATATGACCTATGCGGAATATGCCAGACAAGGCTTCTTCCAGCTTATGTTTGTATCGGTGCTGAACGTGATCCTGGTACTGATCTGTCATGCGATCTTCCGTAAAAGCACAGTGCTTAATATCGTACTGACCATTATGTCGGTATGTACCTATGTGATGATCGCATCTTCGGCGCTTCGTATGACTATGTATATCAAAGCATATGATCTTACTTATATGAGGATTCTGGTGTTTGCAGCACTGGCTGTTCTTGCTGTGGTACTTGCAGGAGTGATCGTCAGAATCTATACTGACCGTTTCCCACTGGTGCGTTATTCGATGTATGTGATCGTTACAGTGTATATTATCGTATCGTTCCTTCGTCCGACTTATCTCGTTGCCAGATATAATCTGGAGAATCAGGATCCGAAGGATGTGGATTTCCGGTATGTGACATCACTTGGTGCAGATGGAGCGGAAGAAGTATATGAGTTCATCGTAGATAACTATATGACGGGGCAGGGTGATGATTACTACGAGTACAATGATGACTACAAATATGATGATTATTATAACAAATATAATAATTATAAAGATATCAAGGGTTTCTCTTACAGCAGAATGGAATGGTATTTTAATGACATTCGGGATACCTATAAAGAGAAAGGGGCTATCCGTGGATTTAACTTCTCAAGGAATAAGGCAGAGAAGTATGCAGACCGTTTCTTTAAATGGTACGGGGAAGACTAGGGGTATAAATATAGCAGTAACTTAATACTGCAAGAAGAAAAAGGGAGGTATATTTTATGAGAAAAAAAGGACTAAGGAGGCTGTGGACAGGAATGCTGTTATTAGGGATGGCAGTGTTCAGTTTTACATTTACACCGGTGAAGGCAGAGGAAGCCGAGGTGGTGATCAATGAGTCGACATTTCCGGATCGGGTATTTCGGGAATATGTCAGCAGCAAATTTGACACAGATAAAAACGGAAGCTTGTCACAGAATGAGATAACAGCGGTAACTGAGATCAATATAGAGTGTGATGGAGATAAAGATAAAACAGCGTCTCTTAAAGGAATAGAATATTTTTCTGAACTATCTAAATTAGACTGTGATAAAAACAAACTGACCGATTTAGATGTAAGGGAAAACACGCAATTAACTTATTTATCATGCAAACAAAATCAGTTGAAGAACCTTGATGTTTCTAAAAACAGCAAATTACAGATACTGTATTTTTATGGTAATCAAATATCAGGCATAGATCTGAGCCGGAATACAGAACTGCTGTTATTGTCATGTGGTGGTAATAAATTGACGAAATTGGACTTGAGCCGGAATACAGAATTAACCAGTCTGCATTGCTATCAAAATCAGTTGGAAAGTCTTGAAGTAAGCAATTTGAAAAGATTAACTACACTGGAATGCTTCAATAATCAATTGACAAGTCTGGATATAAGCGGGGATACTGCATTAAAAGAATTATCATGTTATGGTAACAGCCTGACAAGTCTGGATACCAGTAATAATAAGGCGTTGATCAGATTAGTATGCAGAGAAAACCAGATCAAAGAACTGAAATTAAGTTCTAATACGGAATTAGAAGAACTATATTGCGAAAATAATAACCTGACGAGTCTGGATATAAGCAATAATACAGAAATATTAGAATTAGCCTGCAATAGCAATAAGTTAACTGCGCTGAAGCTGGGAAATAATAAAAAATTAAATTATTTAAGCTGTAGTTATAATCGTTTGACGAGTCTGTATATTGGTGAAAATACAGCATTGGACAATTTAATAATTAATGATAATTCTATTGGTAGTTTAAATCTTAGCAGAAATTATGCTTTAACAACATTGTACTGTGATAATAATAAATTGACAAGTCTGGATACCGGTGCAAATACAAAACTGTTATATTTAAGCTGTTCCAATAATCAATTAACAAGCTTGGATGTCAGTAAAAATTCGGAATTGTTCATGTTATATTGCGATGCTAATCAAATATCCGGTCTGGATCTCGGTGAAAACAAAAAACTGAGCATGTTATCTGTTGAGAATAACCCGATTATGATATTAAACGTAACAGATACTTTTTCTGATAGAACTTTAACGTCAAAGATTGATTTGATCAATAAAGTGCAGATGGATTTAAGCAAATGTGCCGGATGGGATGCAGATAAAATATCGAATATAACAGGTGCAAAATTAGTTGGAGATATTCTGGAATTCGATACTGGAGCAAATGAGGTTTCTTACAGCTATGACTGTGGATACAATTGTATCCTGAATGTACAGTTTGATATCCGCTTATATGAGTTTAAGATAGAATATCAATTAAATGGTGGAATCAATGCCGAGATGAATCCTGCAACTTATTATCCGAGCCTGAATGAAATCATATTAGAGAATCCGGAAAGAGAAGGTTATGCATTTGATGGCTGGTATGAGGATGCCGAATTTAAATCAAGAATAACAGCCATACCAAAAGGACATGTTGGAGATGTGAGACTTTATGCGAAATGGACGAAACTCCCGGATTCTGATCCAAAACCAACGCCAGCCCCGGAACCGGCACCGGACGATCCGTCAAAGAATCCAAATCAGGGAACAACAGTAACACCGTCCAAGGAAGTAAAGGCGAAGATTGTAAAGATAACAGCAATCACAAAGAAGGTTGCTCCGGGTAAGAGGTTGACTTTAAAAGCAACCGTTACACCTAAGAAAGCGAAAAACAAGAAGGTTAAATGGACAATCCGTAAATCGGATAAGAAGTATGCTTCCATAAACGGCAGGGGTGTATTGACAGTTAAAAAGACTGCCAAAGGTAAGACAATCAAGGTAACTGCAACAGCAGCCGGTAACAGCAGGGTGAAAGCAGTTTATACTGTTAAAGTCATGAAAAAGGCAGTTAAGAGGGTTATGATCACATCAAAGAAAAATACTGTAAAGAAAGTAACGGTCAGGAAAAAGCAGTCCGTAACCTTAAAGGCAAAGCTGACTCCGACGAAGGGAATCAGTAAAGAAGTGACCTGGATCTCCAGTAATCCGAAGATCGCAAGGGTAACAGCTAAGGGTAAGGTAACAGGAAAGAAAAAAGGAACAGTTAAGATCACTGCAAAAGCAAAGGATGGAAGCGGGGAAAAGGCAACTATTACGATCCAGGTAAAATAGGTGATCATCAATATAGAAAGACATGTATACTTATAATAATGCAAATTGATTTAAGATTAAAATGTTCAAACAAAAATATGAAAGTAACAGCAAAAGATGGATATATTTGTGTAGAATATGGAAAGAAAGCTGGTAAGGCAACAATTACCTGTACAGTAAAAGGTGTTAAACTGAAAACAACTTTTACAGTAAAGAAATATACCAATCCTGTAAGTTCGATAAAGGTTGGAAGCAAGAATTATACTTCAAAATTTGCAAAAAATGATTATATCTATATTTCAAAAAAAGTATCAAAGAAGACACTGAATATAAAGGCTAAAAAAGGCTGGACGATTACATCAGTAGGTGTGTATAACGGTAAGAGTAAACATTATGATGTAAATAAATCCAGTTTTTCCAAGAAAATTACATTGAACAAGAAATATGCAGATGTGATTGTTAGTCTGTATCAGAAGAGTACAGGACTTAAAGAATCCTTAATGATAACATACAGATAATTAAAAACAAGAAGTTAATTAAAAGGTGTTGATATATAAATCAGAACAATTTTATATATCAGCACCTTTTTGTTGTGCCTGACCATAAGGTGTGGTATACTTTACATAGCGATTTGGTAAAATATATCATATGGTTTTAAAAACCATATTTACCATAAAATGGTAATGGAGGGTGTTAAAATGAATGATTATGTTATATTAACGGATTCATCTTGTGATCTGCCGGATGATATTATAAAGCGGTATCAACTGGAGGTGCTTCAGCTTGATTTCATAATAGAGGGAGAAGGCAGCTTCCACAATGCACAGGCAGATATTAAAGATGTGTACAATAAACTTCGAAATGGAGCAAATATCAAGACTTCTGCTGCAAATATATCACAGGCTTCGGAGGTGATAGAAGCGTTATTTAAGAAGAGTAAAGATGTTTTATATCTTGGTTTCTCATCAGGACTTAGTTCTACCTATCAGACTGTATATATGGCCGGTCAGGAATTGATGGAGCAGTATCCTGAACGTAAGATGGTGAGTGTAGATACTTTAGCGGCATCTATGGGACAGGGGCTTCTGGTATATAAGGCATGTCAGGCACGCGATGAGGGAAAAAGTCTGGAGGAAAATGCACAGTATATAGAAGATATCAAGTTGAAGTTATGTCATTGGTTTACAGTAGACGATCTGTTTTTCTTAAAAAGAGGTGGACGTGTATCTGGTGTGACGGCTACAGTTGGTACGATGCTATCGATTAAACCAATCCTGCATGTAGATGATGAGGGACATCTGATCAATGTAAGTAAAGTTCGAGGAAGAAAGGCATCAATCACAGAACTCGCCAACAGAATGGAGAAACTGGCAGTACATCCTGAAGATCAGGATATTTTTATCAGTCATGGTGACTGTATAGAGGATGCAGAAAAGCTGGCTTCTATTATTAAAGAAAGATTCGGAAATGATAGAATCACGATATCCTATGTCGGCCCTGTGATAGGAGCACATTCAGGTCCCGGTACACTTGCTTTATTCTTCCTTGGAGAACACAGATAAGCAAATTTCTCCAGAAAAAGACAGATGACATGTTTAAGAAAAAATAATTAAGAATCATTCCTAATAAGTATTGACATTTTGATACAAATGTGTAAAATAGACTTATAGAAATTGATAACGTTTCTCAATAAGAATAAACGATAGAAAAGCAAAGGAGATTTTAATTATGGCAAAGTTTGTATGTAGTGTATGTGGATATGTATATGAAGGAGAAGCTGCTCCGGCACAGTGCCCAGTATGTAAGGCACCTGCTGAGAAGTTCATCAAACAGGGTGATGATAAGACTTGGGCAGCGGAACATGTTGTAGGTGTAGCACAGGGCGCACCGGAAGATATTATGCAGGATTTAAGAGCAAATTTCCAGGGCGAATGTTCAGAGGTAGGTATGTACCTTGCAATGGCTCGTGTAGCATTCAGAGAAGGTTATCCTGAGATTGGTAACTACTGGGAGAAGGCAGCATATGAAGAAGCAGAACATGCTGCTAAGTTCGCAGAACTTCTTGGTGAAGTAGTTACAGATTCAACAAAGAAGAACCTTGAGATGAGAGTAGAGGCAGAGCATGGTGCAACTGCTGGTAAGACAGATCTTGCAAAACGTGCAAAGGCACTTAATCTGGATGCAATTCATGATACTGTTCATGAGATGGCAAGAGATGAGGCAAGACATGGAAAGGCATTTGAAGGTCTCTTAAAGAGATATTTCGGCTAATCATTCTATGGATGAATCGTGCATGCAAGATGGCACGACAAAATAATTAAGAAGTAAATATATAATACACTCTAATAAAAAATCCGGCTGACAGAATTTTCTGACAGTCGGATTTTTAGTCATAATGCATCAAACTATTTATATTCAGTCCGATATCAATTTTTGATTGGATATAGAAACTATATCTATATTTGGGTTAGTCCTTCAATTTAAAAGATGAGTTGTTGTTGCCGCCAAATGTATTAGGATCTAAGTCATTTGCAGTAGTTGTATTAGCCCCATTTGTGTTTGAGAATGGATTGGTTGGCTCATATGTCTCAGGGTTTGTATTTGCATATGACTGATCACCATACTGCATAGTTCCGTTTGGTGTAGTGCCATGAGGGCTGTATGTATCATTCATACCCGGATTCTGTGTGCCGGGATCCGTATAGTTCATGCCCGGATTCTGTGTGCCGGGATCCGTATAGTTCATGCCCGCATTCATGCCGGGAGCATTTGGATCGTTATATGTGTTGCCATATGCATCCGGATAAGGTGCTGATGGAATTTCTGGTGTATAGACCATATTCTTGTGTCTGATGAAAGCAAATATAATGAGCAGGATTCCGATAACAAAGAATACAAGACCTATAATAATTGATGTGCGGCATCCATCTTTTGTCATTACTTTGATGTAGTATGGCTGCATATAGGAATCCAGTAAAGCTTTATCATCAGAGGTAAGGGTGATGCCATAGGAGGATGCGTACATGTCATAGACAAAATCTCTCATATATCCCATGACCTCATTGCTTGATTTGCATAACTTGCCGGTATAGTGTAATGGACCCGGATTGGTGTTTGACTGATACCATGTATAGTCAGATAATTTTTCAAGATCATCTTTCTTTGATTCTGAGACATTCAATCCGAGATAGTAATCATTATTTTCAAGTGCGTTGATCAGATAATATTGTTCTGTAGTTCTTTTGAATACATAGTTGGTAGTTTCGACATTTTCACAGAATGAATAATTGGCATATTCAACATCGATCTCTACATATTTGCCATCAGCCAGATCACTTACTGATGCAGTATTCAGATTGAGAAGATTCCCGTTCAGCTTACTGTAATCCCGAATTCCCTGAAAGGCAAATACAGCACCAATGACTGCGAATATAATACCCGGAATAAGGAGATCTGAAAGTCTCTTCCTTTTTTGTTTGTTTTTTAACATATAAATGTCCTCCCATTTTTTTGTGAGCAAAAATGCCATTTTTGTAGTACAATAGACTACAAGCTGCTCTCTTCTGAAATTTTATCAAATCTGCATTTTTTAGACAATGTGTAATCTGCTGAAAAAAAGCAACTATTATCAAGGTATGCAGGATGTTTGCAGATTGTTTTTTGGATAATTTGACCAGAACAAATTAATTCAGAAAAACACAGGATAAGGAATAGTAAGATGAAAGAACAGTAAGGCAGAAGAATAAAGAATGAGTAGAATGAACATATCAGAAAAAGGATTTAAACTGAGATGCATAAGAATGGAATAACAAATATAAATAAAACGAAAAATTCAGGCGGATCAAGAACAGCAAATACAAATAAGCCTAAAAATCCAAGAGAATCAAGAACAACAAACAAAACCGCAAATAGGAATACAGACAAATCTGCAAATAATAAATCATCAGGGAAAAGAAAGCAGAATACAGCAGACAGTAAAAAACGCTTCCTGTATCTGATCCCGGTTATTATATGGATGGTATTTATTTTCTATATGTCAGGAAAGACCGGACAGGAGTCCTCCGGGCAGAGTGGAAAGGTCAGTTTATTTTTAACCAATCTGTTGGAAAAGGTGCGGCAGGATCCGGCACAGGAGATGCAGAGGCTACAGGATATTCTGGAGCTTGTTATAAGAAAGGCTGCACATATGACAGAGTATGCGATCCTGTTCTTACTTTCATATCTGGCAATGGTGAAGATATCCATGAGCCAGAGCAGATTTTATAATAGAAGCATAGCTGTCTTAATTTCATTATTATATGCATGTTCGGATGAGATGCACCAGCTATTGGTTCCGGGCAGGAGTGGAAGAATGATTGATGTTGGAATTGATATGGGAGGAGTCGCTATCGTTCTTATATGTATGCTTCTGTCTAAGAATACAAAATGGAAGATTATTTGTGGTGTAATGGCGGGGATGTTGTTAGTTGCAGCATTTGTTGTTTTATTATTTGTATCATTTTGAAAAACTGACGCAGGACTCGATCATTCCCGCGTACAGTAGTTTACTTCATGCTGAAAAAATGATATATTAGTGAATATATGTTGTGTCAAAAGGAGCCGGAAAAATGACATTAGAAGAAGTTAGAATGCAGATTGATGTGGTTGATAAGCAGATCAAGTCTTTGTTTAAGGAACGAATGATGCTTGCAGATCAGGTCGCAAGGGTAAAGGCAGAATCAGAGGATGCGATATACAAGCCGGATCGGGAAGAAGCCATTATAACGAAGCTGACCGGAGATGTAGATGACAGTATCAAGAAAGAATATACAGCACTGATCAAACGTGTCATGGAGGTCAGCAGAAAGTATCAGTATGGAAGAACATTAGAGCTTCGGAATTGTCTTGATGTATCGTTTGTGACTGAGGAACCTGAGGTGAAAAAGCTTGCCATGCTGAAGCATGAACTTTACATATGTCAGGGGTATTCCAGAGATATGGTGAATACGGTCAGTGATTATGAACAGGTTATGGAACTGATCCGGCAGGATGAAGTAGATGCCGGCATGGGTATATTTGAGGATATCAGCTATGGTGTATCGGATTCGCTGCATGAAACACTTACTATGAACGACCTATATATTTACAGGTGTGATGAGGTGTTGGATGAAGGGCACCGAAAGAAGGTTGTGACATTTGGAAAACAATTGGTAGTTTTGCCTGAGCATAACCGGTTAAAGATCGTATTTGTATGTAAGAATAAGAGTGGCAGTCTGGCGAGCGTTTTATCGATGATATCGGATTATGGGGTGAATCTGACCGAGATCCATTCAGTACCGTTCCGTGGTGGAGAATGGAATTATCGGTTTTATATTGAGTTAAATGGAAATCTGCTTCAGAAAGAGATCCAGGCACTTGTGTTCCAGCTGATGAATGAGACAGAGACATTTAAGATACTTGGAAGTTATTATTGTGAACAATAAATATTTATATATAAGGGAGAAAAGACATGATAGACAAACTGGTAAAGAAGATCAAAGAGACAAAGGCACCGATCGTTGTTGGATTGGATCCAATGCTTTCCTATGTGCCGGAATATATAAAGAAGGCAGCATTTGATGAATATGGTGAGACTTTGGAGGGCGCAGCAGAAGCCATCTGGCAGTACAATAAGGGCATCGTAGATGCGGTACATGATCTGATTCCTGCTGTTAAGCCACAGATCGCAATGTATGAGCAGTTTGGTATTGAGGGCTTAAAGGCATTCCAGAAGACAGTTGATTATTGTAAATCAAAGGATCTGGTTGTGATCGGAGATATTAAGAGAGGCGATATCGGATCAACATCTGCAGCATATGCGGTTGGACATCTTGGTAAGGTCGCAGTAGGAAGCAAGGCATATTCAGTATTTGGTGAGGATTTTGCTACAGTAAATCCATACCTTGGTACTGACGGAATCAAGCCTTTTGTAGATGTATGTAAGGAAGAAAAGAAGGGTATCTTTGTACTGGTTAAGACATCCAATCCTTCATCCGGAGAATTTCAGGATCGTCTGGTCGATGGCAAGCCGTTATATGAGCTGGTTGGTGCTATGGTTGATGAATGGGGTAAAGATATGATCGGTGAGAGTGGTTACAGCAGTGTTGGAGCTGTTGTAGGGGCAACTTATCCTGAGATGGGCAAGGTACTTCGTAAGATCATGCCGAAGTCATTTATCCTTGTTCCGGGCTACGGAGCACAGGGCGGTAAGGCTGCGGATCTGGTACATTATTTCAATGAAGACGGACTTGGTGCGATCGTGAATTCATCCAGAGGAATCATTGCAGCTTATAAGCAGGAAAAATATGCTTCATTTGGTGAAGCAAATTATGCAGATGCTTCCCGTCAGGCAGTCGTTGATATGATCGAAGATATCAACAGTGTATTATAATTATCGGATTTATCAGAAAAGACAGTATGCCGTACATGATGTGTGATGAGCGTGAAGGCGTACGGATCATGTGGAAGAGATTACGGGAGGACATAGATACATGGGAAAAGTAAAGATAACAGCAGAGGTTGTGAGCCAGACCTGTATAGCAACAGATATATACAGTCTGATCCTGAAAGCAGGCGACATTGCATCGCAGGCGGTTGCGGGTCAGTTCGTTTCCGTATATTCAAAGGATGGAAGCCGTATGCTTCCAAGACCGATCAGTTTATGTGGAATTGATAAAGAAGCAGGTACGCTTCGTCTGGTATATCGTATCGCAGGAAAAGGAACAAATGAGTTCTCAAAATTACAGGCAGGAGATACGGTTGACATCCTTGGTCCGCTTGGAAATGGATTTATGAAGGAAACCGGAAAAGCAATTCTGATCGGTGGAGGAATCGGTATTCCACCAATGTTGCAACTTGCAAAGGAGCTGGACTGTGAGAAATCCATCGTACTTGGATACCGGGATGAGTTTTTCTTAAATGAGGAATTTGAACCATATGGTACAGTGTATCTGTCTTCTGAGGATGGAAAGCATGGGACAAAGGGAAATGTAATAGATGCGATCAAAGAATGTGCGGTAACAGGTGATATCATATATGCCTGTGGTCCGACTCCGATGCTTCGAGGAATCAAACAGTATGCAGAAGAGCAGAATATCCGTTGTGAGATTTCATTGGAAGAAAAGATGGCGTGTGGTGTGGGTGCCTGTCTTGCCTGTGTATGTCAGACAAAAAATGTGGACGAGCATTCAAAGGTACACAATGCAAGAATCTGTGCAGATGGTCCTGTCTTTTATGCAGAGGAGGTGGAACTGTAATGAGTAAAGTAAATATGGCAGTAAATATCGCAGGAGTAGAATGGAAGAATCCGATTACAGTTGCATCCGGTACATTTGGTTCAGGAATGGAGTATTCAGAATTTGTTGATCTGAACCGACTGGGAGCAGTGACTACAAAGGGTGTGGCAAATGTTCCATGGCCGGGTAATCCGACTCCGAGAATCGCAGAAACATATGGTGGAATGATGAATGCCATCGGACTTCAGAATCCTGGCATAGATACTTTTATAGAAAGAGATCTTCCATTCCTTGCCAAATATGATACGAAAGTGATCGTAAATGTATGTGGAAGATCTAAGGAAGATTATATAGATGTTGTAGAACGACTGGCAGATACAGATGTTGATATGCTTGAGATGAACGTATCCTGTCCGAATGTGAAAGAAGGTGGAATTGCATTTGGTCAGAAGCCGGAAGCTCTCTATGATATTACACAGGCGGTAAAGAAGGTTGCGAAGCAGCCGGTGATTATGAAACTCAGTCCGAATGTTACGAATATCACAGAGATGGCAAGGGCTGCAGAAGCAGGAGGAGCAGATGCAGTATCGCTGATCAATACACTCACAGGTATGAAGATCGATGTTAAGCGTCGTACATTTGCTGTAAAGAATAAAACTGCCGGGGTATCAGGCCCTGCGATCCATCCGATTGCAGTGCGGATGGTTTATCAGGTCGCAAATACTGTCAAGCTTCCGATCATAGGTATGGGTGGTATCGTTACGACAGAGGATGCACTTGAGATGATCATGGCAGGGGCGTCAGCGATTGCAGTGGGTACAGCAAACTTTCATAATCCATATGCGACAGTGGAGATTGCGGAGGGTATTGAGAAATATCTGATCGAGAATCAGATTGATGATATAAATGAATTAATTGGGTGTGTAAAATAAAGGATATTGGGTTATCTGCTTACAGGATGTATTGGGGAGGCAGCAGTTAGTTGGTTATGGAAAAACAATTTGAAGAAATAATATATTCCAGATATCAGGCACGGATAAGAGATTTCCGAATTTTACATGTAGATGAAGGCTTTGAAAAGATCCTTGGTTATTCAGCAGAGGATGTAGAACGCTTACAGCTTCATGTAAAAGATATTATGCTGGATGAAGACTGGGATGCTTATGCAAAGATCATCTATACGAAGATGGCAAGCAAGGGGGAAGCATACCTTGGGCATCGTTTAAAGAAGAAAAACGGTGAAGTTATATATGTATTCTGCTTTGGACGTGCATTTCAGTCAGAAGAAGGAGAAATGTGCGGAGAGATCCTCATTACGGATATTACAAATACCAAGAAGATGTCGAAGCAGCTTGAAAATCTGACGGACATTAATTCTGAACTGAATATGGAGTTGTCGGATAAGAACCGTATGCTGGAGTCCATCCTCAATAATCTGGCAGGGGGTGTGGGAGTATTCGATATCGGGAATAAGAAGATCACGGTAGAGTATATCAGTGAGAGTTTCTATAAGATGTTCGGCCTGAAAAAAGGACAGCTTGGTACAGAAGGAAACGAGTACATTAATCTGGCATTTGAGGAAGACCGGAAAGAGCTGAAGCGTCAGATCCAGGAGACTTTATCGTCAAATAAGATGACGATGGGTGAATATCGGTTTAACGATAAGAACAATCCGGGCAAATATTATTGGGTACAGGTATGTCTGTCCCTTCTTGCAGCGAGAAAAGGTGTCTTTTCCGTATGCGCTGTCTGTGTAAATATTACAGATAAAAAGGAAGAAGAACTGGAAAAGAGTGCACAGACAGAATTGCTTAAACTTGTTGCTCAGGGAAGTGATGAATTCCTGTTTTCTTATACAGTAGAGAATGACAGTATGGTTATCTCGAAATATATGGAAGAAAAAACGGTGACAATTTTTGATGATAAGGATTTTGTTACCAATATTGATCAGTGTCAGTTGATCTATTTGGAAGATAAAAAAGAAGTATCAAGGATAATTGAAGAACTTACGACCATTAGAAATACCGGTTCTTTAGAGATGCGGATTGATTTTATAGGAAATGGGATGTATCTATGGCATCGTGCAATGTTAGTCAGTGTTACCGATGCAAATGGATCAGTTAAAAAAATTGTTGGAAAGCTGTATTCTATTCATGAGGAGAAATTGCAAAGTCAGGAGTTAATCCTGCGTGCGGAGCGCGATTCGCTTACCGGTATCTATAATCACAGTACTTATGTATCGAAAGTATCCAGATTCCTTGCAGAATTTGATGAGACACAGTGTGCATTGTATATGATCGATCTGGATGATTTCAAGTTGGTAAATGATGCACTGGGACATTATGCCGGAGATGATCTGTTGTGTGATACAGCAGTTGTTTTGGAAAGTGTTGCAAATACATATGGAGGCTTTAGTGGTCGGCTTGGTGGAGATGAATTCTCTATGTTTATCCCGGATGTAGTCGATGAAGATACAGCATGTTTGGTTGCAAAGGCAATTAATAAGGGAATTCGTGCAATTAAATGTAAAGCAGAACACTCGGCATCGATCGGTATTGCAGTAGATACCATATCAAAGTCGTTAAGTTTCGATTCTTTATATTATAAAGCGGATCAGGCGTTATATTATTCCAAACGTCAGGGCAAAGACCGCTATATGCTTTTCTGTGAGAAGATGGATGAGGCGAAGCCGGTATTAAATTCCGGGTTTAGCAGTTATTCGGATGAAGAAGATTATCTGTTAGATGATATCTCGGATGTTGTATATGTAACGGAGATGAATTCTTATAAACTACAGTATATGAACAAAGCGGCTAAGCTTGGTGTTGGTCTGGATGAAGATGATATGTCCTATATTGGCAAGCAATGTTATAAGGTGCTTCAGGGAATGGATATGCCATGCAGTTTCTGTACGAATAAGCTGTTATCAACGGAGAAGAGTTTTATCTCGCATCATAAAAACCTCAATAACGGAAAAGAATATGTTTTAAAAGACAGGATTGTAAACTGGCATGGAATAAAGTGTCGTATGGAGATGGCTGTCGATATTTCTGATGCAGACAAAGTAACGCAGGTTCTTTCGAATCGCTATGATATTGAGGATGCATTGATATCCAGTATCACACAGATATCTATGGGTGGCGAACATTCACTGAATTACAGCAAGCTGTTAGAGACACTTGGCGAATATTATGGTGCAAAGCATGCATGCCTGATCGAATGTGACACAAATAAACTCAGGGAATATCATGAATGGAAATCTGCAAATAGTAAGCTGTTTGGAAAGAAACTGGAGATACTCTATAAGGATGATGTTCGTAAGGAGATACAAAGTATTTCCAGTAAAAAGGGTGCTCTGATCATAAATCATATTTCGGATTATCCATATAAGGAATCATTACTGTATTCTTTTTTTCTGGAAAACAGAATATGGTCAATGTACTCTGTTCCGATCAAAGATAATAAATCTGAGATCATTGGAAGAATTGTTATCTTTAATCCACAGCTTCATAATGGAGATTTAAAGCTGATGAATCTTTTATCTTTGTATATTGGAAATGATATTGTCAGCCGAGCACTTGCAGAAGAACGAAATTATGAATTAACGCATGATCGTATAACAGGAGCATTTAATCGTGCCTGTTATATAGATTATATAAATCGTAGACAAAATCTGGAATCAGTAGGTATTGTGATCATTGATATCAATGAAGTGCGGAATATATTTGATGAATTTGGGCAGTCTTTTGTTGATAACCTTATGATCGATTATTTTAGATTGTTAGACAGGGTATTCCCGGAATCTTGTATTTACCGGATCGGTGATGATGACTTTGCAGCAATTTGTGAGAATATTTCACAGTGCGATTTCCTCGATCAGATCCGTATATTAAAGGGACAGCTTAAGATTGGCGATTTTACGGCATGTATCGGATATGTATGGGATGATTATGAGAAAGATATCAAACGGATGGAAAATCATGCGTATGATATGCTTTATATGGAGAAACAGAAGTGGTACGATCAGAAGGATGAACATTCCTACAAATGGAGTACACTGACAAGAGAACTTGTAAAAGAAGATATTGCAAATGGAATGTTCTATGTCTATTTACAGCCAAAGGTGGATTACTCAAATGATCATTGTTATGGTGCAGAAGCACTGGTGCGATATGCAAAACCGGATAATCTTGCAAATGTGATCGATCGTTTGGAAAAAAGCAGAAATATAAAGTATATGGATCTCTTTGTCCTTGAAAATGTATGTAGAACGCTTGTACGCTGGAAAGAAGAAGGATATGACCTGATCCCAATCTCCTGTAATTTTTCCAGAATATCTCTGCTTGAGGAAGATATGCCGGAGCGCATTAATGCGATCGTTGAATCTTATGGAGTTCCAAAGGATATGATCGAGATTGAGATCACAGAGTCTGTTGGTGAGATGGAACATGAGATGGTCACCGGAATTGCAAACAAACTTCATGCAGCAGGTTTCCGCATTGCCATGGATGACTTTGGTACAAAGTATTCAAATGTATCGATTCTTTCTTCTATGAAGTTTGATGTGATCAAACTGGATCGGAGTATGGTTTATAATATCGACAAGAATATAGCCAGCAGAAAAATCTTAAGACATCTGGTAGAGATGTGCTTAGATCTTGGTGTAGAATGTATTGCTGAAGGAGTAGAGACAAAAGAACAGGCAGAATACCTGAAGGAAATGGGATGTAACCATATTCAGGGTTACCTGTACAGTAAGCCTGTGAATATCGAATCTTTCGAGCAGGTTTATATGAAAAGAGATGAATAAATAAAAACTCCCTACAGGCAGCATATATATTTTATGTAGCAGACCTATCTGAACGTCGGTTCTTAACGAATCACTGTCAAGTGATGAGTTTAGCACCGCTACGTGATAACTGAGACCTTACCGAGGCTTAGCCGAGGTTAGTTCGAAGTTATACAGAGTAAGATAGAACGAAAGTGTTCTGCGAAATAAAGATATATATGTCGACTGTAGGGGGTTTTATTTATTTCTTCTTATATGGACCTCTGGGATGGCGACATCGTAGGAGATGTTTGCTTCCTCATCGGAAGATTCCGTATGTACGGGATTCGAAGCAGCGTCGTTTGAATCTGGATTTGATTGGGTATGAATTTCAGGAATTGCAAGATTGTCATAGGTCAGGTTATAGTCTTTTTTCTTATTTTTTCTGTGTCCAAACATGTGAATATCCTCCTTTTATAGCAGATTGATGAAAAATGTAATAACAAGACTGTTGATAAAGTCTGCAAATAAACTTCCTACAAGCGGGATCAGAAGGTAGGCTTTTACGGATGGTGAATATTTGTCACAGATTGCCTGCATATTTGCCATAGCGTTTGGTGTTGCACCCATTCCAAATCCACAGGTTCCGGCAACCAGAACAGCGGCATCATAGTCGCGTCCCATGATGTTGAATTCAACAAAGTAAGTGAACAGGCAGATCAGAATAACCTGACTGGTCAGCAGGATAAATAATGGAAGAGCAAGAGAGGCAAGCTGCCATAACTTTAATGTGATCATCGCGATACCAAGGAACAGGGAGAGGGCAATACCGCCAAGGTCATTGATCTCACCCATATGGATCGTAAATTTACCGGAATATTCACCGATATTTCGAATCAGTGCAGCTGCTATCATAGCTCCGATATAGATCGGGAAGGTTAAACCGGTCTTTGTCAGCAACCATGAAAAAATGGTTCCAAGTCCGATTGCAAGGATCAGCTGAAAGACTGCGGATGCATACATATTTGTATGACGTTCATGCTTCTTTTCATCTTCAATCAGAAGACTGTCATCTTCGGTTACTACCGTTGATAACAGATTTTTCTTTTCAATCAATCGCTTTCCGAGTGGCCCGCCTACCAGACTTCCTGCGATCAGTCCAAAGGTTGCAGCAGCAGTGCAGATCGTGGTTGCACCGGAGATGTCAAAGTCTTCCAGAACCGGGCCAAAGGCACCTGCAGTTCCGTGTCCGCCGACCATCGGGATCGAACCGGTACACATACCGATCAGCGGATCAAGTCCGAGCAGCTTGGACATGCCAACAGCAAGCAGGTTCTGAAGTACGATCAGAGCAATAACAAGCCCTAAAAAGACTGCCAGAGATCTGCCTCCGCTTTTTAAGACTTTCAGATTTGCCTGAAAACCAACGGAAGTAAAGAAGAAGACCATACAGACTTCCCGTAAGGTATCGTCAAAGGAAAATTCTGCCAGTCCTGTACCGTAACAGATACAGGTGAAAATTGCGAATAGGAGTCCTCCGATAACAGGAGATGGTATACAGAATTTTTCAAGAAAGAAGATCCTTTTTTTCAAAAATGTTCCAAGCATCAGCACAAGAACGGCAATCGCAAGTGTCTGATACATATCTAATTGAATTTTCATAATTACCCTTTCTATTGAAGAAATTATCGTATGTCGACTGTAATTCCTTTTTCTTTATAGTAAGCAGCAGCCCCCTTGTGAAATGGGATCGTGATGCCTTTTGTGGCTGTCTGTTCGTTTAACTGCATATCGATCGAAAGCGAATATTGCAGATCATTTGCATGTTCAAACAGCAGCTTTGTAAGATCTTGTACGATGCCCTTTGCCAGATCGTTGTTTGCAAGGAGGACAGCCTGCACACAGACCGTTGAAACATCCTCGGTCTGCCCGAAGTAGGTATTTGCCGGAATCGTAAAATCTGAATAATACGAATAGGCGGATAACAGTTTGTTCTTACAACTGTCGTTCAGTCCGACCAGACGGATATCACAGGTTCTTGTTAATTCTTCAATGACCGTGGTCTGGATACCTGCGGTAACAAAGAATGCATCGATATCACCGGAAGCA
This sequence comes from Lachnospiraceae bacterium UBA6403, assembly GCA_002437435.1. GTDB lineage: Bacteria > Bacillota > Clostridia > Lachnospirales > Lachnospiraceae > Coprococcus. The sequence continues at coordinate 42,042 of DJPV01000027.1, forward strand.
AGACTGTCTGCAGCTTTGATGTAGTCGAGGTTTGTGGTTTTGACCAGATCGTTATTCAGACCGGCAATCTCAAGGATCTGTTTTGCATTTCGTTCCGTACCGGAATCCGATGCTCCGATGCTGACTGTCTTTCCGGTCAGGTCATCGAGAGAGTAAATATTGGAATCCTTACGGACGATGATCTGACATGCTTCAGGGTATAAGGATGCGATAGCGGAGTATCCACTGATAGTTTTTCCTTCAAATGCACCTGTGCCGTTTACAGCATCATTGATCATATCATTTTGCGCAATACAGAGTTCGATATAGCCGTCAGCGAGTAATCGGAGATTTGCCGCAGAGCCGGCAGTTTTTTTTACTTCGATGTTGTAATCAGGGATATCCTTATTGATTAGTCCGGCGTATGCATTTGCAAAGGTGTAATAAATACCACCGATATTCGCCGCACCGAACCGAATGTCATTTTTTTTACTGCTGCAGCATGTTTCAATAGTGGAAATAAGAAGGATCAGGCAGAGAAAAAGTGCAGTTTTTTTCTTCATATTGATAAAATTTCCTTTCTAATGTATATATTTTTTCATAAATATGGTAATATAGGACGGAATTGTTCTAAGGGTATGTCGAAAAAAATAGACCTTTGGCTATTGTACAACAATTAGACGATAAATGGAACAGAAAAAATTAACCATTTGTGTTATGAAAGCATTTGTGATAGAATGAGTTCGAAATGTCTAACCAGTGGGTGCGCAGATGGTCTGAAATCAAGGAGGAATGAAAGAAAAATGGAACAGTACAAACAGGAATTCATTGAATTTATGATCGATTGTAATGTATTAAAATTTGGAGATTTTACAACAAAGAGCGGAAGAAAGACACCTTTCTTTGTAAATACCGGATTTTATAGAACAGGAGCACAGTTAAAGAGACTGGGTGAGTTCTATGCGGAAGCAATCAACAGTGCGTTTGGTCTTGATTTTGATGTATTGTTTGGACCTGCATACAAGGGAATTCCGCTTTCAGTAGCAACTACCATGTCAATCGCAGAGATGTACGATGAAGACATCAAATACTGCTCAAACAGAAAAGAGATCAAGGATCATGGTGATAAGGGAATCTTACTTGGAAGTCCTATCACAGATGGCGATAAGGTCGTTATCATTGAAGATGTAACAACAGCCGGAACATCAATCCAGGAAACTATGCCGATCATCAAGGCACAGGGAGATGTAGATGTTATGGGTCTTGTTGTTTCTGTTGACCGTATGGAACGTGGACAGGGCAAGAAGAGTGCACTGACAGAGATTCAGGAAGAATATGGCATCCAGACAACTGCTATCGTTACTATGGCAGAGGTTGTAGAGCATTTATATAATAAAGAATATAAGGGAAAAGTCATAATCGATGATAAGTTAAAGGCTGCGATCGATGCTTATTATGACATTTATGGCGTAAAGTAGAAACGGTTGGTAGAAAAATGAAACTAGGAAGAAATGATATCTGCTGGTGCGGAAGTGGGAAGAAATACAAATCCTGCCATTTGAACATCGACAGCAAACTGGAAGAAATGAAGCTGCAGGGATATAAGATCCCGACGAGAAAAATGATGCGTTCACCGGAACAGATCGAGGGAATCCGTGAGGCTTCCAAGGTGAATACAGAAGTACTTGATTTTATTACTCCATTTGTAAAAGAGGGAGTATCCACAGGCGAGTTGGATCGAAGAATCTATGAATATACAAAATCAATCAATGCAATACCTGCCTGTCTGGGATATGAAGGATATCCAAAGAGTGTATGTATCTCGATCAATGATGTGGTGTGTCATGGTATTCCGGATGAAGAAACGATCCTGAAAAACGGAGATATTGTTAACATTGACTGTACAACGAAATATAATGGATATTTTGGTGATTCATCCAGAATGTTCATGATCGGAGATGTAGATCCGGTCTGGAAGAAGCTGGTAGAGGATACAAAGAAAGCGCTGGATCTTGGTGTAGAAGTATGTAAGCCTTATTCAACGATCGGTGATATCGGTTATGCGATCAATTCATTTGCCAAAGAGCAGGGCTATTCTGTTGTCCGTGAGATCGGTGGACATGGAGTGGGACTTGATATTCATGAAGATCCGTATGTCAGCCATATCGGACAGCCGGGTAAGGATTATGTGATTGCTCCAAGCATGACATTTACAATCGAGCCAATGATCAATCTTGGCGTTCCTGACGTATGGCAGGATGCAGACGATGGCTGGACGATTCGTACAGATGATGGCAAGCCATCTGCCCAGTGGGAATACACCCTTCTTATGACCGAGCACGGAATTGAGATTCTGGCAAAATAATACCATTCA
>DJPV01000004.1 GCA_002437435.1 Lachnospiraceae bacterium UBA6403
TTTAATTCACTGGCGTTACCGGCATAAGACTTCGTTGCCATTGCCGTTGCAGAAGTATCCATCTTATCCGTAGTGGTTGCTGCAACCTTTGTAACCTTGTCTCCCTTCTTAAGGGTAAACGCATGTGCATTTTTATCCTGCACAAATCCGGTTACTGAAATATTCCTGCCTGCAAATTTGTTAATAAGTGTCTTGGTAACTGTTGTACCATCATCATAATAATAGCTTGCTTTTCCTGCTGTAGGCGCTGTCACCTTTCCCGAAGTTGTTGCTGCTTCCTTGTAATAATAGGTAGTATCCTTTTCCAGATCATCTCTGTACCATCGGAATGTATACAGATCATGGTCTGTCTTGAATGCTGCCTTTGCTGCCGGACTTACAAAGATTACATTGTATCCATCTTCATCCATGTAAGCCTTACCATTATAAGAAAGAACCAGCTGTGTAGCTGCCTTAACAGTAATGCCATCACTTCTCTTATGCGCACTGGACTTGACCGTTGTTCCATCTTTGTCCAGAATCTCATATCGGATTCCTGCCATGTTATAATAATCATAATCCCATGATGTAGATCCATCAGAAGGGACTTTGGATAATTCAAAGCTTGCCGATCCTTCATCCATTTCCCAGTTGATATCAAAAGATACCGAATAATTATATAATTCTCCGGCATAGAAATTCTGAAAGGCAGAACTGGATGGCTCTATGAAATATGCTACAAAACCATCTTTACTGGCATTCGCATCGATGCTGCTTATTCCTGCATAGGAAAGCTTTGCAATGAACATAAAATATGTTCCACCTGATAATGTTACACTTGCACCGGCAGCATGTTTCGTCCAAGTGCAAGTATTGATGCCATTCTCTGCTTTTCCGATTGTTGTATAACAAATCACATTTTTAGGAACCTTGATTGTATAACTATTGGCTAGAGATTCCACCTTATAGATATTGGATCTCTTATAGCTTTCACTTGCTGTAAGTCCGGTTAATTTATGACCGGTACCTTTATAGAAGGATTCATCTAATTTATAGATGTTGGCATTACTGCCCTTTGCTGACAGCTTCTTACTTACTTCATAAGAATATAAGTATCTCTTTTCACCGCTTGGTGCTATGTTCTTCTTTGTAGCAGTACCGGCAGACACGTTATTGACTGTCTTATTTGTAAGGCTGACCGTACCAATTTTAATCTCTGCATTATATTTATTTGTTGGATTGTACTCATTCGTAACATCAAATGCTGCAGAAGGATTTCCATTTGCAGTACCATGCCGATAATAGTCCAGATTCCGGCGGATCTCATTCCAAGCTTTGCTATTCTTATATCCATAGTATAGGGATTTCACTACATTGTCATTTCCGAGACTGGATAATGGGCTTCCAGAACTTGCTCCATATGTATGTAGTGTTACTGGATCTCCCTTTGTTCCCGGCTCATGATAATTTGCTGCTGCTTTGTTGTGATCTCCGCAATAAATGCTGTACAGATCTGTATAATTCTGATCCTGTAAGTACATCTTCGGACTTATATAACTTGATGTAGTACGTCTTGCATAATAGCTTGATGATGCTGCACGAAGAATTGGAACCATCATCATTCTTGCAAATGCAACCGGTTCAATAATTGACTGCCTGCTTGGTTCTCCATCTGCCGGAGTAGCTATCTCTGTCTCAGTTGTTCCGGCAATCACTGTAAAACCGTCACTCGTTGTCTTTGGTGCTGCATCGGTCGGAGTTGCGGTCTGCTGTACTGTCGTAAGTTCCGGCTTCAAAACTACCGCTTTTTTCTTAGTTGCTTTAGCGGTTAAGGAAAAAGTATAGATCTGATCATCATAAGCTACGTTCTGATCAGAAGGTTCTTTCTCACTCTTATAGAGTTTCTTTGCCATCCGATAATAGTATGTACCTGCTGAAAGTTCCAGATAAGCCAGCTTCTTCGCATTGATCTTTTCCTGATCTGCATATACAACCGGCTCATCATCCTTATTACTGTAAGCCTTACCATCACAGGATAATACAAATGTGCCTACTTCATCTTTGCAGGAAGCATCCTTGTATACCTCGTATACAATGCCTGTTACATCTTCTCCTTTCTCCATAGATTCCGGGAGTTTAGCTTCGATCTTGACATATCCCGTCTGATCAGCATCTCCCGGTGTTGCAATTTCAGCAGCCGATGATGAACTAAAGCTGCCCGGAATGACTGTCACTACCATAAGTGCAGCCATGATTGTGGATATGATTCTTTTCCACTGTCTTTTCATTTTGAACATCTTTCAGTCCTCCTTTGAAAATAATATTTTTATCTATAAAAAAAGGACGAGTGTCAAAGTACCATATCTGGAAGAATCTTTATCATCCCTCCGGCACTACGACCATCGTCCTTGTTATATTCAATTTTGTGCAATAAAAAACCTCCACATTTCTGTAGAGGTCTTATATTGTTCTATTAAACTGATTTTATCATATCACACCTGAAATCCCATTTCTAGGTTTTCTTGGTTTTCTTGGTTCTGAGAACTACTGGATAAAGTGATGATCCTT
>DJPV01000036.1 GCA_002437435.1 Lachnospiraceae bacterium UBA6403
TTAAACTAATGACGGCAACCGGCTTGCATATAAGCTGGAAAACATGAAGATGATTGTATATGGAGGGTCAAACATATAGATCATTTAGAAGGTGACAGGTCGTTCACCTTATAGCCTGTAGGATACAGGCATATTCTATTTTTATTTATATGGGGTGAACAGCGTGTAGGCTGGTACTCAGGCGATTATGGGAAGATAAATCCCAACAAAACTACTGATTAGCGAGGGAGGCTATTTAAAATGGCGAGTAATAAAAAAGTCTTAACAATCGACATTACAAATGAAAGTATTACTATCACAGAAGTAACCGCTTCTGAGAAGAAGACTTCAACCGTACATAATGCCATCATCTTTGAGACTCCGGAAGACTCATACGAAGATGGTTTTATCAGAGACAAAGAAAGAATTGCAGAAGCAATCAGATCACAGCTTGCTGCAAACGGAATTACCAACAAGGACGCAATCTTCGTCCTTACCTCTACAAAGATCGTTAACAGAGAGGTTCTTGTACCTTTCGTTAAGGAGAACAAAATCAAAGGAATTATTAATGCGAACTCATCAGAGTATTTCCCTGTTAATATAGAGGATTACACCGTGTCCCATTCTGTATTAGAGACAGTTACTGATGAAGAAAATAACAAACAGTTAAGAGTCCTTGCGGTAGCAGCACCGACCAGTATGGTTCGTTCCTACTATGAAGTGGCAGCACTTGCAGGACTGAAAGTAGTAGCTCTCGATTACATAGGAAATGCCATGCTACAGCTGATCAAGACACAGACCAGTGAGAACATGACAACGATGGTAATCCAGTTAGGTAGTGAATCTACCGTATTAAATATTGTAAAAGGAGATATCCTTTTACTTCAGAGAACTGTACCATATGGCACCAATGTTGTAGTAAATGAAGTAATGGATGCGAAAGGCGTAGATGCAACGACAGCTATGACCTTACTTCAGAATGAACGACTGATCACAGTTGATTTTGATGATAATGCGATCACAGGTTCATTCAGATACTTGATCAACAACATTGGTCGTGTGATGGATTTCTTTGCATCAAAGAATCCGGATAAACCGATTGATGATGTATTCCTGACAGGTGATGGAGCACTGATTAAAGGAATTGATGGCTTGTTTAAGGTACAGCTTAATGTATCAACCAGAGTTATGGATAGTTTATTCAATATCAAGTTTGACCCGAAGATTGATTTGAAGATTTACAATCCTGTATATCTTATGGTTCCAATTGGTGCAGCTTTTGCACCTATGGGCTTTGTAATTTCAGAGGGGGCAACAGCATCTAAGAAAGAAGGATCTGTTGATTCTACACCTTTTGTAATTGCATTTTTGATCCTTGCTGTAATAGTTGCCGGTGGAGTGACTGCTGCATCATTTATCATGAAGAATAAAGCACAGAGCGAATTAGATGATGTGAATCGAAAGATTGAATCCATTAAGGATATTGAAACTATTGTGCAGGACTATGAGAATGCAGAAAGCGTCTATGTGGATGCCATGAGCATGTACAGTTACACAAAGAATCTGAATGAGAATGTTGTAACATTTATAAATGCTTTGGAAGAAAAAATGCCAAAGGGAACAGATATTACAGCATTTAATTCAGATGCAAGCGGAGTATCCATTTCCGGAACGGCAGAAAAGTATGATGATGTTGCAGGTCTTGCAATTAGTCTGAAAGAGATTGACTGTATCGATAATTCATTTATCGGAAGCATCACAGAAAATGTAGATGATGAATCGGGCAAGACGACATATGATTTCACTGTAACCTGTATCTATGTAGATGCAAATGCAGCTACGGAGGATACTACAGAGACAGATGCGACATTAGCTCAGTAAGGAGGGTACGAACATGGATGCAATGACAAAAGGACAAAGAAATTTATTATTATTTTTATTGGGTGTTGTAATATTATTCGTGCCGATTCGTTATGTGGCTATGAATAATTTTGAAGACCGAAAGAATATCATATCTGAGAAAGATAAACAGCAGGTTTATTATAATGACTTGAAGTCAAAGGATGTAAACCGTGATCAGTATATCAAAGATACAGAAAACTACAAGCAGGAATATCAGGCGATTCTTGCTGAGTTTCCTTCTGAAATCTATCAGGAGAATACAATTATGTATTTACAGGGAATTAAGGATGAATATAAGTTTGATTTCCCTTCAGTAACGATGGGTGAGGAACAGTTATTCTACACACTTGGCACAGGAGCGGTAGGAGATGCCACTCTTGCAGATGCTTCAGCCACAACGGATACAACTGCTGATAGTACAACAACAGATGAAACGGTAGCTGCCGGATCAGATAATTTTAATTGCTATTCAGCAAGCTTTCCAGTAACCTATTCAGGATCATATAAAGATCTGAAGGATGTTATTGATTATATTCAGGGCGGTGATTTCCGTATGACAGTAGATTCTATCAGTATTGCATTTGATGAAGAGACAGGTAACTATGCTGGTGAAATGACATTCACATCTTATGCCGTAAACGGCGGAGACAGAACTACAGATCAGGTAGATGTCAATGTTCAGAATGGTAAGGATAATATTTTCGGTAACCCAACAAAAAAGTCAACAACTACAACTACTACAACAAGTGAGAATGCACAGTAGTTGACAACTTGAAACCCGTACACATTTTTTTAACGGAGTGAGAAGTAGAAGATGACAAAGAAAGATAACAAAGGCTTTAGTTTAATAGAAGTAATCATAGCTGTAGCCGTATTTGCCATATTGATAGTTCCTCTTACCTCCCAGTTGATTTCAGCAATTAATATTAATAGAAAATCAACGAAGAAACAGTATGCCATTGATAAAGCAGAACAGATCATGGAGAGCTTTAAAACTGCAGATGTTAGTAGTAGTGCCATCAGTATACCTGATGGCAATTCTACAGGTAGCTATAATTTTACCTGCACAAGTACGACTTCGAAAACAACAGATAATAAGATTGCCGGAGTAAAGAAGGTAAATTATACGGAGAAGACATACACTTGTAAGGGCATATCTATAGGAGGAAATTACGCAAAGTATAACTGTACTGTGACAGTCAGTGATCTCGCACAGCAGGTTGCTGCGATGGGATATATATGGGATCCATCAACCGGTGATGCCAAAGTTGATGAGAATGGTGATTATGTAAAGATCACATCTTCAGTAGGTACTGTTCGTACACTGGATAATAAACAGGCAGCGATCATTGCCGGAGCAACATATACAGGAGATGTCGGTACAGCAGATGGTAATAACCTTGATAATCAGGCTAGTGCATACTTTAAGGATCAGAAGACGGAATTGTTAAAGAGTCATACAGTACAGTATAATCAGATGCTTTCCGGTGATGGTGATGAATTCTGGAAGAATGATGAGTTCTCAAAGACAACTACGATCAAGGTGTCAAAGACTGCAGATAACAAATATCGTGTACAGTGCATCGTAAAATATGTAGATAATACAACGATCGGCGTTATTAAGTCTGAATATGAGAATAATGTAAATAACGTATACAAACCGGCCAGTGCTAACGGAGAAGGTGTAGTATATCAGAATGATTATGATAAACTGCCACCAATCTATCTGCTATATGTTCCTGCGACCAGTAACGGTATCTATGTAAATTGTGATTATGTAAATATAGATACAAATGCATTAGATGCGAATGAAAAGGCAAAAATCTATATCTTCCAGACTGTAGCAGATATTGATGATAAGTATGCAGAAATTATCAACGAAGCATTACTGGATGGCGATAGCAGTAAGACGCTTGATGATCTGATTTATGTAAATAATCAGCATAAGGTATCACCATCATCTGTAAAGGTACGTGTGAATTTTGCAGATTCAACCGGAACACTTAAGAAACCGGCAGATGAAGCAAAGATTAATACATTAGCTGGAAAGACTAAAGTATATGCAAACTTTACAGTAGATAAAGCAAATTCAACTGTAAGTGTTATGGGAACAAAGGATGATACGGCAGACGATGTCTATATGTATGATCTGACTGTTCTTATGGAAGAAAAAGACAGTAATGATAAGACGACTGACAAGACGACTATATCAGGAACAAGGGGGAATTAGAAGATGCTTAAAAGATTAAAGAGCAGACTGAAGCGCATGAGTAATCGTGGTTCCAGTTTTGTCCTTGTAATTGTATCTGCAACGTTTTTGAGTATTCTGGTATCCGCCCTGTTAATGGGTATGTTATTAGCATACAAACTCAGATATTACAAGATTAATTCATTGAATAATTTCTACAGTGTAGAGAAAGCAATGGATGAGATTTATGCAGGAATTGGTGCAACGACAAATGAACACTTATATTCTGCATATACAACGACAGCTGAATTAGTTGTATATTATAAAGATGGAAAGTATACGAATCTTTCTGAGACAGAGGCCAATGATCTGTTTAAAAAGTTTTTTATGCAGGGAATTATGGATGATGATAACCTGAATAAAATTCCGACATTAGTGGATACATTGCAGGGTTATATTACAGATCCGAATGTTACACTTGATTGTGCTAATCTTCGAATCGTATATACAGATAATGCGGGAAAACACAGTTATATCAAATATGTTAAGAATTCCCTGACTGGTGATATATCCGGACAGAATACTACAGAGCCTGGGTTTAACGCAGGAACCGTTGAGACAATTGCATTTAAAAATGTTGGCGTTAAAAGAACGATCACATTAACTGCTGCAGCAGATAAAGAAACAATGGCTCCCGGAACATATGAGCAGTCAATCATGACTGACTTGGTGCTAAAGAAACCGGAATATAATGTTTCCTTTGATATGACAGGTATAAACAGTAATAGTTTATATAGCTATGCGTTCCTGGCGGATATGGGATTACAGGTGTCCGGAACAACTACAAATTATAACGATGCAAGTGCTACAGTTGTAAATGTAAAAGGAAACGTATACACAGCATCTGATTATTATAATAAGGATTATAATGCAGAGACAGCAACGAAAGTAACAAACAAATATAATGATAGTGTTGTAAGAAACTGGGGTGCTACGGATGAAAGTGCAAATTCCGGTATTTATGTTGATAAGGCATCATTAACAATGAATTCAGATGTTATTGTGAATTCCGGTGCATTGGCAGCATACAATGGTGCTGATATTACACTTTCAGGCAGAAGCTCGAACCTTTCAGAGCTCTGGACTGACAACATTGTTATTGGTGGAGATAAGGGCGGTTCGATCACAGCAGCTGCAAATGCTTATGTATATGATGATACAGAGTTGAATGCAGAAGAATCTAATCTTACGTTCTTTAAGGGTACATACTTTGGATACAGTTATTCTACAGATGATATTCGAAGCATTAAACTCCTGGGGGATGCAGGAAAACTTCCAACAAATTACAGTTTAAAATCACACTTTAGTGACAGTGCAATCATTGTAAATGGCAAGAAGTCTACACTGGATCTGAAGAGCTTACAGTCTCTTTATATTGCAGGTAAGTCCTATATCGAGTTCTCAAAAGTGGCAGCTTCGTCTATCACAGATGCGAATGAGAGAAAAGAGCTTGGTCTTGTAGATGCAGATGGTAATGATAAAAATCTGGATTATGCATTTACGACATTACGGGATTATTCAACCGGTCAGTCACTGGATGTGAAGTCCAACCAGCTGATCTTCCTGACTCAGTGGGAGCCGGTTGCAGGCAGTGAGACAGTAGATTCAAACGGTTATACACATGTGAAACTGAAGTTTCCGAATAGCTTTAATAATGATGTTAAGTTAAAACAGTTATATGCAGATTTTACGGAAAAGCTTACCAATAATGAATTGGTAGTTAATGCAATAAAGCAGACGATTTCCGGTCATGATTACTACTATCTGTATATAAAAGCAGGCTATGGTAAACAGAGCAATGTTGAGGAAGCAGAAGCTTTTGTTAAGAAGTATTATGATCTTCTTGCAGAGAATCTGGAAGATACAAACAAGAAGATATATAATGTATCTAACTATGAGAGCTTTGATGTGACGCTTTTACTTCCGGTTGGATCAAATGGAAAAGTGGATTCTTCTAAGGTGAATTCCGGTGCTGCTGTAACTGCACAGAACAAGAATGATGGTTCATTGTATATTCAGACTTCAGCAAACAGTACAATGAATGTAGAAAATGCATTAAAGGCAGCTGCTACATCCAAGACATTCACTATGTTGCTTGGAAATGGAGATACGACAGCAAATAATCTTGCTTATGAGAACCTGAAAAAAAGTGCAGATCAGTTGTCACTGTCAGGAATCACATCAGAAACAGATGCACAGAAGGTCAGCAACTTCTTGAATTATATGTATATCAATATGAAAGATCATTTATCAGTGCTTAATAACAAGGTATTAGATGCTGATGGTAAAGAGACAGGAAAAGAACAGTCTGCATGGTCCTTAGTTAAGTATAAAGAATTTCAGATTTATGCTGATGGAAAGTATCAACAGAGATACATGTTTGATCATACACAGTTCAAAAATGTTGGAGCAAACAAGGGTGATTATACATGGACTCAGACAGCGTCAGGTAATTACCAGTATACATATGTTGGTAAAGATGCAGATGGAAATTACAAAGGCGATTATGTAAGAAAAGATGAGTATTCTTATGATTACAGCCTTACTCCGCTAAATAATTATGTTGACTTTACAAAGATTTTTGGTGCACATACTGTGAATGGAGAAAATCATACAGCACACAAGAACATCAGTAAGACGATTCCATCTGATGACGGATCTGCAGATTCTATTCTGGTTATTAATGATGGCGATGTAACGCTTGATACAGCTACCGGTAATTCTTTACAGGGTGTTGTTATCTGTGGCGGTGATGTGAAGTTCAGTAATAAAGTAAAATCTTTCCGTGGATTGATCATTGCAGGTGGTAAGGTGATCTGTAACAGTAGCATCAGCCTTTCAGCAGATGTATCATATACAGCGAGTGTACTGAAGAAGTGTGCAGACAGCACAGATACAGATGTAAGCGTAGTTACAAGAGAAATCTTAAAGAACTATGTAAAAGAAGAAAAAGACGGTAGTGCAGAGGTGAAGAGTTCTACTTTATCTGACATCTCTTATAGTGATATTCTTGAATTCCAGAACTGGAAGAAGAATGTAGATTAGGAGGGGTGAAGATGAAGAAAAGAAACAATGCTGGATATTCTCTGGTGGAGTTGATTATTGTTCTTGGAATGATAGCGGTATTATCCGGTCTGGCAGCTGTTACAATATCAGTGATATCAACTGCCCGGGCTACTTCCGCGAAAGAATTATTTAATGAAGAATTATCAACGCTTCAGACAATGACAAAGTCACAGAATAAGAATGCGGCTATGCTGATCGAGAAGGTCGATGATGAGTATCAGATGATATACGGTACATTTTCCGGTGATGTTACGAAGGCAGACGATTTTAAAGACAGATCAAAATTTACAGCAGATACATCAAAGGATACTGTAATTTTGGATCGTGTAAAGATCATGTATGCAGCAAAATCTTCAGATACTGCAAAGGAAGTTACTGAGGTGAATGGTACAGCTGGATTTATGATTATCATGTTTAATAAAGCAGATGGTTCGGTATTATCCGGAGCAGGTGTTTATACTTTCAATAAAGAGCGGTCAAATGCATCAGTAGGAAAAGTAACATTAAACAAAACGACTGGTAGTCATTATACAGGATCATAAGGAGGGGTGAATAGTGAAAAGAACAGAGAATAAGGGTTTCACTTTCATTGAATTGGTACTGTACATAGGTATCTTAAGTGTATTTATGGTAGCAGTAACAACCTTGATTGGATCAGTGGTTGCCTCCAATCGAAAGATGACATCCAGAAAGAAAATACAAAATCAGGCAGAAGAAGCCTATGATACTATGGCTGATATGCTGATGGCAGCGACAGATGTTAAGATTTATGCAAAAGCAAAGCGAGTAGGTGATACATCATCAAAAGGAGGCGTATATCTGGTTCCTGATGCGTCGGATTTAAGACAGGATGACGGTTCCTATAAAGAAGGAGGCGGATACAAAACAGTGCAGGTAGCCCTTTCTTCAAATCCTGCAAGCGGATCGACTAAAAGACCTTGCTACAACATCGGTGAGTTGGATAAAGATGAAGCACTTGGTACGGTATCGACAACGGTAGGTACAGAGACGGCGGATAAGCTTTATATTAAGCTTAATTATGCATCCGGTCTGGATTCAACTACAGGGGATAGCGAGATAACAAGTTGTACTCTATTATATGATAAGACAAACAAGAAATTATACGCATACAGAATGAAAGCGTCTAATGCCGGAGGTGGATCATTTATTGATTCAAGTAATGATGAGACCTGTCTGCTTGCAAAAAATGTTGAGCAGTTTGATGTTAAGGTGAATCCGGATGAGGACAGTTTTGCAATCACCATGAAGCTTCAGGATGCACAGACAGCGGCATCTTATACAGTGGATGGCGTTGTCTGTCTTAGAAATTCAAATGTGTTAAAAGCACATTCAAACTAAAAGGAGGAAAGAATAGTGTTTAAGAATAAAAAAGTTGTTTTATCTTCCATAGCAATCATCTTTACACTGATTGTTAGTGCGGTATTCGTCAATTTCACATTAGCTAATTCTGGAACTCCTGTAAATGAAAATAACGCAGAACTGAGTGCGACTACAGGACTTGTAGGCTATTCGAATATTGACCTTGCGGTTATCAATTCGAACAGTGCCAGTTTAAAGGCGACAGGTGATGACAAATATCGTATTGTTCAGATCCTTCCAAAGTCTAAATCAAATGATGATATTGCGAAAGCAGATACAGATATGACTGCTAAAGTTACTGCATCAAACTATAAAGGCAATATCAAAAACGAGTCTGATTATACAAATACAACTCCATTATGGAAGTATGTGTATGATGGTGAGTATTTCAGATATGCGGTATTTGATGGTTACAAGACGATTACATCCCAGAAGATGGCAGCCGGAGCAGTGACATTAACAACAGTTACTGTTGACAATCTGAACAGCATGGATACAAATGCAAAAGCAATTTTATCAGCAGCTGACTTTATATATATCGTTGCACCGGATGAGAATGCATATGCATCAAAAGACAAAGATATAAGCGAAGCATTATATAATTGGCTTGTAAGCTATACAATGGATGACCGCCATCCGATCGTTCTTGACAAATATACACTTTGTGTAAAAGATGCGAGTGCGATAAAGGGTAATAATGATACATATCGTATGGGAACATTTGCATTCAAGTTGATAACAAAGAATCTGACAGCCCGTATAGATAATGTATTGGCAGTAGAGCCGGGGTATTTCAATGTTCTTTATAAAGAAGCAAGTAACAGTGATGTACCGGATCCAACCCAAAAGACAACAAAGACAATTTCAGATTTTATCCTTACAGCAGAACGTCCTGTAACAGAGGGTGGAAATGACTATATCAACAAAAACAGATATTATAAATGGTATGAAGATAATTCATTGACAGATTTCCTGAATTACCGGACAAATCACAGCGATTCTGCATATTATAAGGTATCAAGCTCTATTGGTGGCATTACAGCTTCCAGAACGAAGTGGGATTTTGATAATGCAGAAGTACTTGTTATTTCGAATGGTGAATCTTCAAGGATGTTTGATGAATTAGCAGCAAATAATGATTCTGCACACATGGATGCCAGTGCCTATACCTTTAATAAGAAGACTAATACCTGGGAAGCAGAAGAAACGGCAGAGAACAGTGTATTTACAGGAGCTGCTTATGCAAGCCGTGGATACAGATATGTACCAAGTGGTGCAAATATCTATGTTCTTCAGAGCCGTGATATCAAGAAAGCACTGACTTCAGGCGAAGGTGCTGTCTATTCAACAGCAGATCTTTCACGAACAGGTTTTCAGGATGTTGCAACTAAGGAATTATCCGGAGAGGTTCGTTCATCTGTAGATCTTACCGGATCCAATGTATATCTTACTGTTACAATAGACGGAAAGACTTATCTGGTAGGTAAGAATGAGACAGAGAAGTATTCTGTTATGCTTTCATCTTTAGCGGGCGGAAATGGTTCTTTTGACAGTGCGACAAATACTTATGTGTACAATTATAATTTTTCATATCTGAATGCCGGTTCTGAATTCCAGTATGGAGTGATCATTGAGCCTGCAGGAACAGCTATTGATGAGCTTGTTGCAGCGGCTGGCAGTGGCACAGGTACAGGAACTGGAACAGGCACAGATGATACGATAGTGACAGGTGCTTATGAAGTTGGAAGCAACGGATATAATTTCATTGTTACAAAGAATGGCGAGCAGAAATCATCAGATTATGATTACACGAACGCTGCAGATACATATGCAGAGTTTACAAAGAAGACAACAGAATCAGATCCTGCTTATGATGCAAATTATTCTTCAAACTTATCTTATGAGTATACTGTTCTGGATTATTCAAAAGATTCTACGGAAGGCAGAGATAAGGCGTTTAACTACGTTAATAAGTTATATTTAGATCACAAATCAGAAACACTTACCAAGAATTCTACAAAACAAGTGATTGACTTTACACAGTTTGATTTTATCTTTATCGAGTCGGGTGCTTATAAAGATGAGATTGGAAATGATGCATACAAATCGTTATGTGACGCTGTTGAAGCTGGTATATATGTAATTGCCAGTGATAAGGCTGGAGATGGTGTAGGATCAGGAGATGGTGATGATGACAATAGTGGTGGAAATAAGACCATTATCAGTCCGTCTGCAAAAGCAATTGCAGATATCATTAATGCTGGTCAGTATCGTGATGGTTCTGATAATAAGTTTAAGGTTCTTGAGATTCAGCCGGATTACCCGATTGATCGTGAAGTAGCTGAAACCAAGAATAAAAATTCTTCCTATTCAAAACATATGGATGGATCAGAGATAAAGGGTGATTACTATACTGTTCCATCAGATGTGATCGAGGGTAAGGCAAAAGAGGAGCTTCAGAAGAATGTTGAGTATTATGATTTTGATCTGACAAAGGCAAAACTTGCATATGCAATAGATGGATTAAACTATGGTGACATTGAACTGACTCAGGTTTCTACAGAAGCATTGATCGGTATGAAAGATGATATCGCGACAAATTATGATCTGGTTTATATCGGTGGTGATTATACAGCACTTGATAGAAGTGTTGAAGAAGT
Source organism: Lachnospiraceae bacterium UBA6403 (assembly GCA_002437435.1). Lineage (GTDB taxonomy): Bacteria > Bacillota > Clostridia > Lachnospirales > Lachnospiraceae > Coprococcus. The sequence goes on from DJPV01000036.1 coordinate 11,236, forward strand.
TTATTCTGCGCATAGTGGTAACCTGAACGGCGATGCAATCAAGGCTTTAGGTTATGGTTTACCGACATTCATTATGTACACACATACTGGCATGTTAGAGTATATTACAGATAATTATATGCCGGCAGATCTGGTAGGTAAGGCAGTATACATGCCTGAAAACGGTAATGATCTTACAAAGACAAAGTATGATGAACTTGTAGAATATATAGATGCTGGAAAACCGGTTATCTTCAGTGATGAACTGACATCTGTATATGAGAAGATGCAGGGTTACAATGTTAAGAACGGCGTGAATGCATTGACTCAGGTTCAGCTTCTTTCCGGTTACTGGTTTAAAGATGATGGAACGATAGAAAAAGGAAATTATTACCTGGATCCATCTTCCAGAGTGTATAAGCTGGTGAAGTATGCATATGATAAAAAAGCAGCTTCTACAAGTGTGAAAAATGTATTATGGGGATATGATCATGTTGATACACAGATGGTTGATAATCAGAATGGAACATATGGTCAGACCTTATATACAGCAAAAGAGACGGCTGGAAAATATGAGATTTATTTGACATCGGATGTTGAGAATCAGGATTGGTTTGTTAATGATGCAACAGGTGTTATCAAGTCATATGCAGTTGTGCCGTCCGATACATGTAGTACATCTTTGAATAATCTGATTAAAGGATCAACGAGCAGAGTCAGAGTTGTATTTACAAATAAGCCTACGACATATAAGGAAGGCGTAACAAGTACCTATCTGAGAACAACAAGCCTTCCATTTGAATTCGAAGTCAAAAGCAGTGAATCAAACGCAAATTACACATATAAGCTGTATTGTGATAAAGACCGTAATATGACCTTTGACTCCAGTGATTATCATACAGAGGGAACTCTCACAAAAGGAGTAGCTTCTGCAGGAATGACATCATATACTGCATCAACCACATTGGAATTAGATGAAGACTTTTTCGGATCAGCCAGCTGGTATTTGGAGATTTATGAAGGAACAAATCTTATAGCAACCAGTTCAGGACTTAGTAAGGTTGTGAATGAGACAGCGGATAAGAATAATATCAATGTCCTTCAGATTCAGACAATGTATGATGGTCAGACAACAGACTTCCATAACTTTAAGGATACTTTATACTTTGATATTCAGTCTCAGTGGGCACATAAGATCATGTATTATAATGGTCTTACTTCAGAACCAAAGCTTGGCTCAGAAGTTGCATTATCTCAGTATAAAGCACTTGGACGTCATGAGAATCGTTTTGGTATTGTAGAGTATGACCTGAGTGCCGGAGATGATAACTGGTATTCAAACCTTGCAGATACGATTACGGATGACTATAATATCAATCTTGATATGGCGGTTATCAATAAGAATAAAGCAAGCTTTACAACAGCGGATAATGCAAGTGGAACTTATAACTGTCTGGAGCAGTGGGTTGCAGATGCTGAGACGCTGTCCAAAGCCGGCGGTAAAGTCGATGGAATGACTCAGCAGGATTATGCAGATGGTTTGCAGGAGAAGTGGACTGCATATCAAAATGCAAAGGCAGCTGTTGTAACTCCAAAAGAAAATATTGATGAATATCTGAGAGGCGCGATTGACCAGTTTGGAAATGATGCGTCTAAGATAGATACAGCAAAGTATGGTAAATACAAACAGGGTTCACAGTCATTGCTTGGCGCACTAAACAGATGGAGATCTGAAAGTGTGATTGTTCAGCTGTTCGAATACTGTATTAAGACCGGCGATTATTCTATGGTGTTCATGCAGTATTATACAGATAAGGGAACGAATTTCAACGAGTTTGGAACATATGGAACATTATTTACAGCATATCGTGATGCAAAGGATGCTGAACTGAATGCAAAGGATGAGTATTATAAGTATTTAAGAAGATCTTATGGTAAGGATTTCCTGAAGAAGATGTATTCTATTCTGGTACTTGGTCCGTCAGCTGCGTTTTCCCCATATGGAAATGACACAAGTGCTTATGTTGATATGAATGCAACGACATGTCAGTACATCAAGGATTATGTAAAGGCTGGAGGAGATTTATTCTTCTTCCATGATACAATGTCACCATATTCAAAGAAGGCGGGTGGTGCTTATACACTTACTACAAACTTACTTGATATGGTTGGTTTGAACCGATTCCATGTGGATCTTACAAACCAGAAGAATTCATATGCTCAGACAAATGATGGCTATGAGTATAAGTCATATAAGGATAAATCAGATACTTATTATCTGACACCTTACGGATTCAATACAACAGCCGGAATAACAGGAAAGCTGAACCAGACATCCGGAATCTATGACAGTACTATTAAGACATTAAAGAATTATAATTCAAATTATAATGTAACGCAGATTCCAAGTGATAAGTCCAGTTGGAATGTAAGTGCATTATCAATGTCATATCTGTATTTTGCGGTGAATAAGAGCATACATGCGGAGAGTAACACACCATATATTTATGCTAAGATGGATGTAAATGCAGCACTTCGTACCACAACAAATGATGGTAACAGAGATGAGTCCGCATTTGCACAGACAGCAAAGGCATCCAGATTGAATGAAGGTCTGGTTACTCTGTATCCATTTGCGATAGGTTCATCCCTGAATATATCCGGTACACATCAGCAGGCATATTCATTGGATCTTGAGTCTACGAAGACAACTGTCTGGTATACACTGGCAGGATGTAACAATAATGGCGATGCAAAGAAAATGTCATCCTATTATGCTGCATCACCTTATGATGGAATGGAGAGTTACTTCATTTATACAACAGCGTATGGCAGTGGAGCAATTACTTATTGTGGAGCCGGTCATACATCTGTAACAGGTAATGGAACAAAGAATAATGATGAGAGAAAACTGTTCATTAATGTTATCATCAACAGTGCTTTAGCATCAGTACCGAAGCCGGATGTAACATTGTTCCAGCCGGATACAAACTTCAAGAAAGAACTCGGAAAAGATGAAACAACAAACAGTAATATATATCTGGTTGAAGTAGCAGATAAGACAACATCACCGAACTTTGATGCACAGATTGATATACCGGATGGCATCACTGTAGATCGAATCAATATTTATTATGATCTGGATCTGAATGATCAGGATCCTAAGAAGTTAAGTCCGGTATATTCTGCTACAAAGGATAAGCTGATCTGGAATTGGAAACGTTCAGATATTGAGAAGCAGTTTGCAAAGTTTACAGATGCAGAGCTGAAAGACAGAACAGATGGAAAGATCTGGAAGTGGAAAGCATATGATGCTATTAAATCTCATCTGACAGAAGCTGAGAAAAATGAGTTATCGCAGCATGGCTACATCGCATTGACAGAAGAAGAGAAACAGGCAAAGATGACTTGGTTAGCTACTTTTGATGGATTTGTACAGTTTGATGATACGACAGAAAAGGTTAAGGTAAGAGATCAGTATGCTGATAATAAGCTGAAACCTTCAGAAGAGTGTTTCGCACCATATGGTGGTAACTATACATATATTGTTGTAGAAGTTTACTACGGTGGTGAAGCAACACCTGTACAGAAAATCATTAAAGTGAAAGCTTCTGATCCGCTCTTTAATCTGACACAGAATAACACAAACAGTGTTGTAACTGTAGATGGTATTGAAGCAGAGAAATATACATTAGCTTAATATGGGCTATTAAAAACATATTATAATTCCGGAGGCGGGCAGTAATGCCCGCCTTTTTGCTTGTAAGACCTGATAGAAAATGCTACTATAACAACATAGATGCTTGTAATTCCGAGACATAAGAGCATAAGAATGTAGCTACATTGCAATTATAAAATAACAAAAGTAACAGAACAGCAGGAGAAGAAACAAATGATGATAGATGGGAAAACAAGAACATTGGGACTCCTTGGAGATCCGGTAGAGCATACAATGTCACCGCTTATACATAATACATTAAGTGAGAGACTGGGATTAAATAATGTATATGTTCCATTTCATACAAAAGCAGAAAAGCTTGGAGATGCAGTAAAGGGTGCGTATGCATTGAATATTCTGGGGTTAAATGTGACAGTTCCGCATAAGAATGAGGTTATGAAATATCTGTCAGAATTAGATGAAGGCGGACAGGCGATCGGTGCAGTTAATACACTGGTACGGACAGAAAATGGGTATAAAGGTTACAATACGGATATGATGGGACTCCTTCGTGAGGTGAGATCCTATGGAGTAGAACTTGATGGACAGGATATCATTATTTTAGGAGCTGGCGGAGCAGCAAAGGCAGTAGCTTATATGTGTGTAGCAAATGGAGCAGAGCATGTATATATCTTAAATCGTACGGGATCGAAAGCACAGGCGATTGCAGATCATATGAATGATTTCTTTGGGAAGCAGAGTATGACGGCTATGAGTATTCAGGATTATCAAAAACTCCCGGAGAAAAAATATATTGTATTCCAGTCAACTTCAAAAGGTCTGCATCCGCATAGTGATGAGGTAATAATCGAAGATCCGGCATTTTACCAGATGATATCAGTGGGAATTGATCTGATTTATAAACCTTTTTGTACCAGATTTATGTCTCTGTGCAAACAGGCGGGAGCAAAGAGTTATAATGGTCTGAAGATGTTGTTATATCAGGGAATAATCGCGTATGAATTGTGGAATGATATAACGGTGGATGAGGAAACAGCAGATGAGATTTATCAGAAACTGTTGAAGAAGACACGGGATAATATTATACTGACCGGATTTATGGGATCGGGAAAGACGACAGTCGGACAGCTTTTATCTGAAAAATATGGATATACCTTTATAGATACCGATCAGTATATAGAAGAAAAATGTGGCTGTACGATCGCAGAATTATTCAGTAAAAAGGGTGAAGCATATTTCAGACAGTTGGAGACAGATACACTAAAACAATTGAATGCGTCTTTGACACACGCTGTACTTTCGACCGGCGGTGGACTTCCGCTGCGGGAGGAGAATGCAGCAGAACTTGCAACTCTTGGCACGGCCGTTTATTTACAGATTACCCCGGAAGAAGTCATATCACGGTTATCAGGGGACAACACCAGACCTCTTTTAGCCGGAGATGATCCGGAACAGAAGGTACGCAATCTCTTAACCTACCGCACCCCATTGTATGAACGCGCGGCAGACCTTACAATCCCTGTTGCTGGACAGTCTCCTGAGTACATCGCAGAAGAAATAATCAGCAAAATGTAAGATAAACTATGTGCATAATTAAAAGCAAAAACTAATACGCAATGTTTTGTTTTAAAAATAATAGAGGGGATAGAACTTTTACATCTCCCATTCTCAGATTAGTGGTTGTGATATGTCTTTGGAATAAGCCTTTTTCAATGTCGGCCCTTAGTGAGCCGGATTTTTCGGCGAGCTTAGTGCCGTTACGTTGAAATAGAGCGCAAGTGACTTATGAAAGAGACATATCACAGCCACCGATCGTCCGGGAGGTCATGGAATTGGTAAAAAGTAGTTGAAATATTCTGTAGAATATTATAAAATGTCACAAGAAGTTCATATCTTAAGGAGGAAAAGAAAATTATGGCAGAGATGATCTCAGCAGGTGATTTCAGAAATGGTGTTACGATCGAATTTGAAGGAAATATTTATCAGATTATAGAGTTCCAGCATGTAAAGCCTGGTAAGGGTGCTGCATTCGTAAGAACAAAGCTTAAGAATATTAAGAGTGGTGGTGTGGTAGAAAAGACATTCCGTCCAACAGAGAAGTGCGAGAAAGCTCATATCGAAAGAAAAGATATGCAGTATCTGTATAATGATGGTGATCTTTACTACTTCATGGATCCGGAGACATATGATCAGATTCCATTGAATAAAGCTGCTATCGGAGATGCGTTAAAGTTCGTAAAAGAGAACGAAATCTGTAAGCTTGTTTCACACAATGGTTCTGTATTCGGTGTAGAGCCACCTTTATTTGTAGAATTACTGATCACAGAATGTGAGCCTGGTGTAAAGGGTGATACAGCTACAGGTGCTACAAAGCCTTGTGTAGTTGAGACTGGAGCAACACTCTATGTTCCTTTATTTGTAAATGAAGGAGATACCATCAAGATTGATACACGTACAGGAGAGTATCTTTCAAGAGTTTAATTCGATCAGAATATAAGAGAGATAGTAGGAGCTGGTCATTATGATTAGGCTCCTATTACACTTTACAAACATTTTTCAGGAGGAAATGACATGACAACAGCATATAATCATAAAGTTGTTGAGAAAAAGTGGCAGAAGGTCTGGGATGATAATAAGGCTTTCGCTGCAACAAATGATTACAGTAAACCAAAGTATTACGCATTAGTTGAGTTCCCATATCCATCAGGACAGGGGCTTCATGTTGGTCATCCAAGACCATATACAGCACTCGATATTGTAGCCAGAAAGAGAAGAATGCAGGGTTATAATGTTCTTTATCCGATGGGTTGGGATGCATTTGGCCTTCCAACTGAGAACTATGCGATCAAGAACAAGATCCATCCAAAGGAAGTAACAAAGAATAATGTAGCAAGATTCAAGGCACAGCTTCATTCTCTTGGATATTCATTTGACTGGGATCGTGAGATCAATACAACAGATCCGGAATATTACAAATGGACACAGTGGATCTTCCTGAAGTTATTCAAGGCAGGTCTTGCATATAAGAAAGAAATGCCGATCAACTGGTGTACATCCTGTAAGGTTGGACTTGCAAATGAAGAAGTTGTAAACGGTGTCTGTGAGCGTTGCGGAGCTCCGGTTGTCCGTAAGGTCAAATCCGAATGGATGTTAAAGATTACAGAATATGCAGATAAACTTATCGAAGGTCTGGATACAGTTGATTATATTGAGCGAGTAAAGGTATCACAGAAGAACTGGATCGGACGTTCTACAGGTGCGGAAGTAGATTTCCAGATCAAAGGAAAAGAAGATAAGCTTCGTATCTACACAACCAGATGTGATACTTTATTTGGAGCAACCTATATGGTCGTGTCTCCGGAGCATCCATTGCTTGACAAATACAAAGATGAGATCAAGAACTGGCCTGAGATCGAAAGCTATAGAGAGCAGGCTGCAAGGAAGTCTGATTTTGAGCGTTCTGAACTTGCAAAGGACAAAACCGGTGTAGCTATCGATGGTCTGGTAGCAATAAATCCTGTAAATGAGAAAGAGATTCCGATCTGGGTATCCGATTATGTACTGATGTCATATGGTACAGGTGCGATTATGGCGGTTCCTGCACATGATGAAAGAGACTGGGAATTTGCAAAGAAATTCAATCTGCCACTTATTCAGGTAGTAGCGAAAGACGGAGAAGAAGTAGATATCAATGAAGCAGCTTTTACAGATGTTGCAACAGGTGTGTTGATCAATTCCGGCTTTTTAAATGGATTACAGGTAAAAGATGCAAAAGAGAAGATGATCGAGTTCCTGGAAGAAAAGGGAATCGGCAGGGCTAAGGTTAATTATAAACTGCGTGACTGGGTATTTTCACGTCAGAGATACTGGGGCGAGCCAATACCGATCATTCATTGTGATAAATGTGGTTATGTACCTCTTGATGAGAGCGAACTGCCACTTAAGCTTCCGGAGGTTGAAAGTTATATGCCAACAGATAACGGAGAATCTCCACTTGCTGCTATGACAGACTGGGTAAATGTGAAGTGTCCATGCTGTGGCGGCCCTGCAAAACGTGAGACAGATACCATGCCTCAGTGGGCTGGTTCTTCATGGTATTTCTTAAGATATACAGATCCAAAGAATACGAAAGCACTTGCAAGTCCGGAAGCATTAAAATACTGGCTGCCGGTTGACTGGTACAATGGTGGCATGGAGCATACAACACTTCATCTGCTTTATTCCAGATTCTGGCATAAGTTCCTGTATGATCAAGGTATTGTTCCTACACCGGAACCATATCAGAAGCGTACTTCTCATGGTATGATCCTTGGTGAGAATGGCGAGAAGATGAGTAAGTCCAGAGGAAATGTTGTAAATCCGGATGATATTGTAAATGCATATGGTGCAGATACATTAAGAACTTACGAGATGTTCATTGGAGCCTTTGATCTTGCAGCATCATGGTCAGATGATGGCGTAAAAGGATGCCGCCGTTTCCTTGAGAGAGTATGGAAATTGCAGGATCTTGTAGTAGATGGTGATGATTACTCCAAAGACATGGAGACAAAGATGCACCAGACGATCAAGAAGGTTTCAAATGACTTTGAGAATCTGAAGTATAATACAGCTATTGCTGCTATGATGTCACTGGTAAATGATTTCTACAAGAAGAATGCAGTTACAAAAGGCGAGATGAAGACATTTCTTACATTGTTGAATCCGGTTGCACCGCATATTACAGAAGAAATGTGGAGCATTCTCGGTTATGAAGGATATCTTTATCAGACTTCCTGGCCGACATTTGATGAGACAAAGACAGTTGAGTCAACAGTAGAGATCGCGGTTCAGATCAATGGTAAGATGAAGGCAACTCTTGCTATCAATAAGGATGATCCGAAGGATGATGTTATTGCAAAGGCCAAAGAAGCTATAGCTGATAAGCTGACCGGTAATATCGTAAAAGAAATTTATGTACCGGGAAGAATCGTTAATATTGTTATGAAATAAAGGTCATTGCTCATAAGATAAAAGTGCATCATATACTTGTATAGGATGTAAAAAAAGACAATTATGACAGTATATCCTGAATATAAGATTACAGGGATATCATCGTAATTGTCTTTTTTCTATATGACCTTACAGATCAAAATATCCAATGCGTTATATGAAACTATCAGTGTGATTGCTTTTCTAAGCATCTGTTTTTGAACATTTACAGAAAATTGCGGAGCATGGCGATCTTCTGGCGTTCAGCAGGGGAAGCCTGTTCCATCATGATATCCATGATGAGATTGGATTCCTCTTTTGAGAAAGACAGATTACGTTTTTGAAGTTCACGGTTTAATTGCATGATCTGTGGTAACATCTGTTCCATAGTAGCATTGTGGGAACCATTTGCAAGCTCCAGAATAATTTGACGTTTCAGAGGCATAAGATTTTTCAGACGGGGATCATTTTCAAAGTGATTCATGGTAATGGATCGTCCTTTCTGTTTTTATATGATTTATTTTGATTTTTATTATATGGATTATAATCTATAATGACCGGTCAGATTGCAGACCGGTTATTCATATCATATTCCTGCAACAACTGCATGATGTGATCTATGGAATTGTCACTATGTTGAGATGATATATCAGTCGCATTTATATTCTTCATGTTTTCATGTGTGGAGAAATCGTGAATTTTCTCATCTGTTGTGTTCCCCTGTATGGATGAATTATTATTTGTATATTCTGTATCTGGGGATATCGGTGTGTTATTCGATGCGACTTGAACAGTTTGGTCATAAGCCTGAAAAATGCTTTGAAAATCTGGAAATGCAGAATCTTTTCGGGGTTCATCATATGGTGGTATATCTTCCTGCACCGACTCTGTTTCATTATTCTGAAAATTCATATCGGGTGCAGAGCCGGGTGTACCAGTTTGGTTCATGACATTCATAACCTGCATCATATCCATTGCCTGCTTCATATTTTTTATTTGATCTGCGATATCTGGAAAGCCACATTCAGATAAGGATGCCAGAATATCATTCTGATTATGGAGATCACGATTGAAATCACACTGACGAATATAGGACTGGTTGTTGATCACACGCATGATCTGTTGGAGTTCCATCATTTTCAAGTAGATAATGAGTGGCATGCGCATAGACCCGTCAACAAAGGGGAGTATTGCTTCCAGAAGAAACAGCCGGTCATCGGATATTAATTTGTCGAGAGGATGAGAGTGTGGTATCTGAGGCATACAATTCTCCTTCCTGTCTTTCAGAGGCATGGGCCTGTTTATCCAGACTGGATTTTCTGGCAAGAAATATAGCAGTTACAATTATTATGTATGATATAAAGTGATAATAAATGCATAAATATCAAAAATAAAAGAGTTCTATATGTGTGCCATAAAGGAACAACCGGAATTATCAGGATGATTCTGTGATAATTCCGGCAGATTTATGATATACAGGAACGTAACTGGATGTTCTGTATTTCATATAATTCCTTTTGATCTCCATATTCGCACAGATTATTATTCCTAAAACAGATATAGAGAGAATATTGCTTATGACAAGCAGGGGCAGGAACGAAAGATTAGCATCCGCATCCACAACCGCAGTCATTTCCATTGCCGCATCCACCACAGCAGCAAAGGAGGATCAGGATGATCCAGATGCAGTCGCAGCCATTGTTTCCGCCACCGCAGCCACAGTCATTTCCAAAACCATTTCCGCAGCATGAGAAGAGGAGAAGCAGGATGATGATGCAGGAGCAGCTGCTGCCTCCACCAAAACCAAACATACCGTTTCTTCCACAACCGCACTGTGTTGCTGATAAATCACTCATGGTAAATACCTCCAATTTTCTTTATGCTATAGACTATTCGGCATAGATCCAAATGTTACAAAATTACAAAAACAATATACGAAAAAAAACATCTGTGATATAATGAACGCAAAATTAT
>DJPV01000008.1:0-31455 GCA_002437435.1 Lachnospiraceae bacterium UBA6403
GGCTGTATCTATGTCTGCACCGACTCAGGACGTGAGGGAGAATACATCTACCGTCTGGTGGATCAGATGGCAAAGGTTGGAAATAAAGAGAAGCGGAGAGTCTGGATCGACTCCCAGACAGAGGAAGAGATCCTGCGTGGAATACGGGAAGCCAAGCCGCTTTCGGAATATGATTCGCTCAGTGATGCCGCATATCTTCGTGCAAAAGAAGATTATCTGATGGGTATTAATTTCTCCAGAGCCTTATCATTAAAATACAGCTATGTGATAAGAAATTATCTGAAACTGGATAAATGTGTGATTGCGGTTGGACGTGTTATGACCTGTGTTCTTGGCATTATCGTGAAGCGGGAGCGGGAGATCCGTGAATTTGTAAAGACTCCATTTTACCGTGTCGTTGGTACGGTAAATGTTGCCGGACAGACATTTGAGGCAGAATGGAAAGCGGTAAAGGATACACCGTATTTTAATTCACCGCTTCTGTATAAAGAAAATGGATTCAAGCAGAAGAAAGATGCAGAAGATCTGGTGAAAAAGCTGTCGGCAAATGGGATGGAAGCCACGCTTGTTGCAAGTGAGAAGAAGAAAGAAAAGAAGGCTTCGCCAATGCTTTATAATCTTGCCGAGCTGCAGAATGACTGTTCCTCACTTTTTAAGATCAGTCCGTCCGACACCTTAAAGATCGTGCAGGAGTTATATGAGAAGAAGCTGGTGACATATCCGAGGACGGATGCCAGAGTGCTGTCAACGGCTGTGGCAAAGGAAATTTATAAGAATATATCGGGTCTGAAACGGTATACGCCGATGGCTGCCTATGCTGATGAGGTTCTGAACATGGGGAGCTATAAGACGATCGCAAAGACCAAGTATGTAAATGACAAACAAATCACAGACCATTATGCGATCATTCCGACCGGACAGGGCATGGGTGCGTTAAGAGGATTGTCTGAGATCGCGGCAAATGTGTATGAGATTATTTGCAGACGATTCTTAAGCATCTTTTATCCGGCAGCAGAATGTCAGAAGCTTGCAATGACACTGGCAAAGCAGGATGAATTCTTATTTGCCAATTTCAAATATATGTTAAAAGAGGGTTACCTGAAGGTTGCCACGAACCGCTTTGCAAGGAAAAAGGATGATACCAAATACAGTCCGGAATTTATTGAGACGATCGGACATTTGAAAAAGGGAGATATCCTTTCACTTGACAAATTCGAGATCAAAGAGGGTGAGACTTCACCTCCGAAACGCTACAATTCCGGTACGCTTATTCTGACGATGGAAAATGCCGGACAGTTTATCGAGGACGAGGAGCTGCGGGAACAGATCAAGGGCGCAGGTATCGGAACCAGTGCGACCAGAGATGGAATCATCACCAAGCTTGTAAATAACAAATACATTGCGCTGAATAAGAAAACGCAGATCGTAACACCGACATTTCTCGGCGAGATCATTTATGATGTTGTTTATTATTCGATCAATGGATTGCTTCGGGCGGATCTGACAGCAAGCTGGGAAAAAGGCTTGTGTGGTGTCGCTGATGGTTCGATCACGAAAGAAGAATATACAGACAAGATGAACACCTTTGTGATCAAATACACAAATCTGGTAAAAGGAATCAGCAATCAGAACCAGATTACAACAGTATTTGACAGAACAAGGGTATATTATAAAAAATAATCTTGAAATAGTTGTTTATTGTTTTCTATTAAATTCTGAAAAAGATAGTGAGGTATAAGAAAATGAATAATGAAACAGTAAAACAGGTAACGATCAAAGAATTATATGATCTGACAGAGACAGCAGCAAAACCATTGCTTGAAAGTGTGACATATCCGTGGGAAACACTTCCGAAGATCAAGGATTTTATCATTGAACTTGGAAACAGTTTAGATCCGAAAGAGTATGAGAAACGCGGTGAAAATATCTGGATCCATAAATCAGCAACTGTATTTGATTCTGCCTATATCGCAGGTCCATGTATCATCGGAAAAGATACAGAGGTCAGACAATGTGCATTTATCCGTGGAAGTGCTTTAGTGGGAGATAATTGCGTAGTTGGTAATTCTACAGAATTAAAAAATGTCATTATCTTTAATAATGTGCAGGTTCCGCATTATAACTATGTAGGTGATTCGATCCTTGGCTTCCATTCTCATATGGGAGCAGGCAGCATTACCTCTAATGTCAAGTCAGATAAAACACTGGTGCATGTCAAAGGTGCGGACTTCGATATTGCAACCGGCATGAAGAAATTTGGCGCAATGCTCGGCGACTATGTAGAAGTCGGCTGTAACAGCGTTTTAAATCCGGGAACCGTGATCGGCTCACATTCAAACATCTACCCATTGTCCCGTGTCAGGGGCTATGTGCCATCAGACAGCATCTACAAAGACCAGAATGACATCGTAACCAAGCATTAGACGCTAGCCTTTCTAGCCTTTACGTTGAGGTACAAGGACGAAGGCTGGCAGGCTGTTATATCTTTATTCCGCAAAACGCTTTCGCTCTATCCTCAACGCAGCGGTACTAAGGCTCCCTGCATTCGCAGTTCGCCAAGTACCGGCGTGAGGAGAGGTTTGCTTCATAAAATATAACACCTACCATCCTTCTGTATTGTGGTAAGCATACAAAGAAATATTTGACTATGCGATTTATGATTGAAAGTTAGTGAAGGCAAGGATGGGACAATAATGTGTCGGCGCACAAAAATCTGACGTACAGAAATGTTACATAACGCATCTTGGTATAGAAACACAAATCACCTGAGTAAAATGTCCTTATGTAGCAAACCTGTCCACTTCTGTGTAACTTCGAACTAACCTCGGCAAGCCTCGCTAAGGTCTCAGTTACTCGCGTCGGTACTTGGACAGCGTAGTTTGCTGTCCTATGTACCGTTACGCCGAGGATAGAGTGGGAACGTTTTGCGGAACAATAGTCAGTTGACCGGAATATATCGTACGGTGGCATCATTGAGCCACAGCCTTGGCAAGCGCCTCTTTGATGGCGTTGATCAGCAGCATCGAGGTATACTTGTTGTCGCCGGAAACAGTGAGGTCGTCAATCGATGATACATACTGCAGGTCGGTGTTGATCGCTTCCAGAGAAGACGACAGGAGCGGATACATGGTGGTGACACTTTCGTCCAGATTGGAGAGTGCAACATCCTGGATAGAATGCTCATCAACCGTAACCATAACAGACAGAGTAGATTCGCCGAGTGTGATAGTAGAATCATATGTACCGGGGTTATAAGAAGGCTCCGTTGTTTCAGAAGCGGTATTCGAAGAAGCAGTTTCTGAAACGGTGGCAGGTTTTTTGAACATGATCGTCAGTATGATGATAAACAGGGCGACAAGTCCGAGAAAAATAACCGTGTATATGATTTCTTTAGATTTTAAAACGATAAGCTTTGTGGATGCCATATAAATATTCCCCTCATTTATTATTACTATATTGTATTCACGGAGAAAACAAAATATAACCAAAGAGCGGATTGTTAATAAAACAATATTATAAGCAAATGCGTTTTCACAAGAGAAAGCAGGAAACAGGATATTACCAGATAAATGTATGAAAGGAGACCGTTATGTCAGTTCGATTCTTACTTGGAGCATCCGGATCAGGAAAATCCAGACAGATTTATAATGAAATCATTCAGGCATCGATAAAAGAACCGGAGCGGAATTTTTATCTGATCGTGCCGGAACAGTACACGATGGAAGCACAAAGAGAACTGGTCACCATGCATCCGGCCGGAGGAATGATGAACATTGATGCGATCGGCATGAACCGGCTGGCATATCGTGTATTTGATGAACTTGGGATTAGCACCGGACAGGTACTGGAAGACTTTGGAAAAAGTATGCTGATCAAGAAGATCTTATGTGAACAGCAGGACACCTTACAGGTATATGGAAGCTATTATGACAAGCTTGGATTTGTGGATGAGATGAAATCCATGATGTCAGAGATCTTCCAGTATAATATCAAACGGGATACGATCGATGAGATCATGGAGCAGATTCCGGAGAACAGTGTCGTTGCAGGAAAAATGCAGGATATCAGATGTATTTACGAAGAATTTGAAGCATTTGCAGGTGAACGCTATATTGTGGCAGAGCAGTTGGTGGAGCTGTTGACCAGACATGTCAGCAAGTCAAAGCTTGTGTGTGGCAGCTCGCTGTATTTTGACGGATTTACCGGATTTACTCCGGTACAGCTTGAACTTGTTGAGAAGCTGATGGCCTGTGTGGATGATCTGACCTTTTCCTTTACACTAGATGACAGGGATCAGAAGTATGAGCATATAAAAGACTACGAATTGTTCTATCTGACAAAGACTACAATAAAGAAATTAACAGAAGCGGCAGCAGCCTCCGGTGTGGAGGTCGAGTCTCCGGTCGTTCTGCCGGGAACGATCAATTATCGGTTGGGTGAGAACCGGGAACTGTTTTTCCTGGAGCGGAATCTGTTCCGCAGTCCATATCAGAAATGGAAGCAGCCATTAGAGCGGATCCATCTGACAGCGACAGGGGATGCGCAGGACGAGATCGTATTTGTCGCATCTACGATAAGGAGACTCGTGCGGGAGAAAGGATACCGTTATAAAGATATCGCTATCGTAGCGGGGGATCTGGAACAGGCATCCCATATCTATGAACGGGTAATGGATGAATATGAGATTCCTGTATTTATCGATGCAAATGCCTGCCTGAAAGCAAATCCATGTGCGGAGACGATCCGAAGTGTACTGGCAGTTCTGGCAGATGATTTCTCCTATGACAGTGTGTTCCGGTTCTTAAAAGCGGGTATGACAGATCTGTCCTTTGAGGATATGGAGCTTCTGGAAAATTATGCATTAAAGCGTGGTGTCCGTGGCTATAGCAGATGGAATCGGGCAGTATCTGAAAACTATGAGAAGACCTCCCCGGTAAATATAGAAGAGATCCGGCAGACATTTATGAAGATGTTTGGGGACATCCGTAAAGTCTTTACAGATAAAAAGGCAGTCACAAAAGATTATGTGGAAGCCCTTTATGACTTCCTGCTTCAGATCCATATGTATGAGAAGCTGGAAGCCAGAAAGAATGAATTATACGAAGAAAACCGGATCGATGAAGGGGATGCTTATGGTCAGATCTTTGAGAAAACGATTCGGTTATTTGATAAGATAGAGGAACTCTTAGGCGATACAAAGATGAGCGTAAAAGAGTTCTATGAGATCGTGGATACCGGACTTTCAGATATTGAAGTCGGAGTTGTGCCGCCTACAGTTGACCGGGTGCTGATCGGAGATATTACAAGATCGAGATTAAATCATATAAAGGTATTATTCTTTACATCGGTCAATGATGGGATCGTGCCAAAAGCACCGAAGAAGGGAAGAATCCTAAGTGACAGAGACAGGGATATTTTGTCAGACTGCGGACTGGAACTTGCTCCATCCGACAAACAGAACAGCTATATCGAGCAGTTTTATATCTATACGATACTGACGAAGCCATCCGATCATCTGTATATATCGTATCATAAATTAAGTGCATCACTTGAAAGCATGCGTCCGTCTTATCTGCTTGGAAGGATCAGCAGTATTTTTCCATCCCTTCAGGCAGAGGAGTATGATGCTGCTTCCTGTATGCCGGATACCGTCAACCGTTCATTAAGACGGATTCTCCGGGCAGAGGAAGATGGTGGCGAAGATGCAGAGAGCCGGATCCTGACAAGAATTCTGACAGAAAAAGGATTTGCCAGAGAATTGACGGCCATTTATAAAGGCAGGACATACAGAAACGTGGCGGAACAGCTTCCACCGGAGACGATCGCTCTGTTATATGGCAGATATCTGCATGCATCGGTATCAAAACTTGAATTATATGCAAGATGCGGATTTGCATATTTCTTAAAATATGGTTTGCGTTTAAAAGAGCGGGAAATGTATCAGGTCGATGTCAGAAATGTCGGAGTTATTCTTCACAGCGTAATGGAAGGTCTGTTTAAGCAGGTAAGAGATACCAGAAACAACGACTGGGAGCATTTCCCGGAGAATGAAAGAAAGACAATGGTCACAGAGCTGGTAAATCGTGCGGCAGTGGAAGCAGCAGGAGATTTCTTTGAGGATAATGCAAGAAATGCTTATATGCTTCAAATGATCGAACGAATGGCTCAGACATCTGCCGGTATGTTGCAGAAACATATAAGGCTTGGCAGCATGAAGCCGGGAATGCTGGAAAAGACTTTTGATTCTGCAAAGGATGAAGTTGGTTTCTATCTGTTTGAGCTTCCAAATCAGATCCAGATGAGCATCAATGGTAAGATTGACCGTGTGGATGTGGAAGAAGAGGATGGAACCGTTTATATCAAGGTGATCGACTACAAATCATCCACCAGAAAACTCAGTCTGGAGGAGATCCTGAATGGAGAACAGCTTCAGCTTGTGACTTATTCAGCGATCGCATATGAGATTGAAAAAACGATCTATCCCGATAAGGATATTCAGGTCGCCGGCTTATTGTATTACAGCTTTGATGATCCGGTGATCGAGATTGAGTCGTCGGAGATCGACACGGATAGCAAGCAGCCGGAATTTGCAGACCATGAAAAATTAGATGCAGAGAGAATGGAGAAAATGAAGCTGCAGGGATTTGTCAATGAATCACCTGTCGTGATACAGAAGATGGATCATACCTGCAATCAGTCACTTCCGGTAAAACTCGATAAAAATGGCGAGATCAAGAAAACTGAAAATGTAGTATCTGCAGACCAGATCCGGACGATCATGGAACTGACGAGAGAGAATATAAAGGAGATTGGAAGCCGGATCGCAGAGGGAAAGATCGCGATCGAGCCATATAAAAATAAGAGTAATACAGGATGTGATTATTGTGAATTTAAAAACATCTGTCATTTTGATGTAAAGAATAGCGGCAATCAATATCGCAGACCGGATAATGAGAAGCTTAAGCGGTACAGGGAGGAGTAGCAGAGATGGGTATTTCATGGACAGATGAACAGAAATCAGTCATTAATTCCAGACATGGTAATCTTCTGGTATCTGCTGCGGCAGGCTCCGGTAAGACGGCTGTTCTTGTAGAACGGATTCTTGAGATGGTCATGGGGATTGATGCGGATGGCAGGAAGACAGAGGAGAAGATCGATATTGATGAAGTTCTGGTTGTAACATTTACCAGAGCGGCGGCAGCCCAGATGAAAGAGAAGATTGCGGATAAGCTTGAGCAGGCTGCGGAAGAGCATCCGGAGGATGAGCATATCGTTAAGCAGTTATCCCTGCTGCCACGGGCAGATATCATGACGATCGACAGCTTCTGCCTGGGAATCGTGAAGGACTATTTTCAGATGATCGGGATCGATTCTTCTTTTGATATAGCAGATAATGCAGAGATGGATCTGATCAAGAATGATATATTGGACGAAGTATTAGAACAGAAATATCAGGAAGCATCCGATGAATTTATCGGACTGGTAGACAGCTTTGCTAGAAAAGAATCGGATGAGAAGATCCGGGAACTGGTCTATCAGATCTACCGGGTTGCTTCCGGTTATCCGAAGCCGGAACGCTGGATAAATGAAGCAGAAGCGGCACTTGAAGTATCCACGAAGGAAGAACTGTATAACTTAAAATGGTATCGGGATTATATGCAGATCGTAGCGGACACGCTTGATTCAGCGATCGGTCAGGCGGAACAGTGCTTAGAGATCGCAGGAGAAGCGGATGGTCCTGCAGGCTATGATCCTATTATACGTTCGGATCTGGAATTACTGCGGAATCTGAGACAGGCAGCAGATATGGATGAAGCATATAAAAGGGTTTCCAAATTTTCAAATCTGAAGCGTATCGCAGCCTGTGATCCTGAGAAACAGCAGTATGTAAAGACTACCATGCAGACCTATCGTGGGAGTGTAAAGGATATGATGGCATTATTTCGTCCGACAGATGTCATACTTGCAGAATGTGCGATGATGAAGGAACCGCTGTTAGCTTTATTATCCCTGACACGTTCCTATATGGATCGGTTAAAGGAAGAAAAACTCGACAGGAATCTATATGAATTCCGGGATATTTCAGAATTTGCCTATGATATATTGTGTGCAGGAACGGATGAGAATGGATGCGTGCTTCCATCGGAAGCAGGAAAGACAGTTGCCAGACGGTATCGTGAGATCCTGATCGACGAATATCAGGACAGTAACTTTTTACAGGAAGATATCTTAAATTGCGTGACAGGTCACGGAGAAGATCGGAAAAATATGTTTATGGTGGGTGATATCAAGCAGAGCATCTACCGTTTCCGTATGGCAAGACCGGATCTGTTCCTGCATAAATATAATACATATTCTGACCGGGAAGATGCAGAGGATCAGAAGATCCTGCTGTCAAATAATTTCCGAAGTACAGGAAAGGTAATTGATACGATCAATCAGATCTTTGAACCGCTGATGTCAAAGAATCTGGGCGGGATCGATTATGATGAATCGGCAAAGCTGCATATCGGAAGACAGGATAAGAATAACATGGGTTATAGATCCGAGATCCTGATTGTAAGGAATGACTGTGCAGATCCGGAGAAATCCCAGCCGGAGGAGATACGGTCGTTAACAAATGCGGATATAGAAGCACGGATGATCGCAGATGAGATCTATGAGTTAGTGAAGGGTGATAAACCACTCTATATTCCGGATGGAGATAACGGAGAAACCAGAAGGGTTGCTTACCGGGATATTGCGGTATTGATGCGAAGTGTGAAGAAGAATGCGAAAGCCTTTGAAGAGGCATTTGCGGAGCACGGAATTCCGTTATTTGTCGAGAGTGAGAGTGGATATTTTGATGCGATCGAGATCAGTACGCTGCTTGATATGCTGGCGGTGATCGATAATTCCCATCAGGATTATGCACTTGCTGCAGTCCTACGTTCCCCGCTTGCAGGTGTAAAGGAACAGGAGCTTGCAGAGATCGTAGGTATCTATGAACGGGATTTCAAGGATCATGAGAAGAATCTGGCACGGACGGCAAGTTTTTATCAGAAGGTCTGTTATTATGTGGAAAAACCGGACTCAGAAGCTTCAGAGGAATTACGACAGTTCCTTCATATGCTGGATGACTGGAAGGCAGATAAAAACTATATGAGTATCAGTGAACTGCTTCATTCGATATTGGAGCAGACCGGATATTATTGGTTTGCCGGGGCGATGCGTTCCGGTAAACGAAGACAGGCAAATATCGATATGCTGATCCGGAAAGCGGATGCCTATGAAGACAGCAGTTTCCGTGGACTGTTTAATTTCCTGCGTTATATGGATCGGCTAAAGACAAATGATCTGGATTTTGCAGAAGCATCAGTGCTTGGCGATGATGACGATTCTGTTGTGATGATGACAATGCATAAGAGCAAGGGACTGGAATTTCCGGTTGTATTTGTCAGCGGACTGGCAAATCGTTTTTCGAATCTGGATGTCTTATCTCCGGTAACGGTAAATGCAGACAGTTATCTGGCAGGTTATGCGATCGACCGGAAGAACCGTGCGAAGAAGAAAACATTTGCAAGAGCAGCCGTGTTAAGTGTCATGAATGCAGAGAAGCTGGCAGAGGAGATTCGTATTTTATATGTTGCCCTGTCAAGAGCAAAAGAGAAGCTATATATGACAGCGACGGTGAAAGATCCCGGAGCGGAAAAGACAGTCTTTGATTATCCGGTACAGACGGGATTCCTTGCAGAACCTTCCGCACAGGATCGGACAGAGCTCCCTTATATCACCAGACTGGAAGCCGGCTGTTTTATGGACTGGATCTTGTCAGCGTTATCTATGCATATTGTATCAGAAGATATCGTATGCAGAAAGGATACCTATGCAACCTGGGTGCTTGCAAAGACCGGCTATCAGAATCGGTTACTTGCCGGGACAAAAACAGATATGCCAGAAAAAAACGCTGCACAGACAGAGAAAGAAACAGAAAATAAATCCAAGAGCATAATTGCACAGGAAGACCGACAGTTATATGAAAAGTATAAGGAACTTTTAGATTATACCTATCTATATAAGACAGAACAGGCAGTAAAAAATAAGATGTCCGTTACGGAGATCAAACGACTGGCACACCGCGGAGAGGAGAATCCGGGATCTGACCTGTATCAGCCGCCTGTGACAGAAGCAGAGCTTACGGTACCGGTGCTTCATTCCCGCATGAAGGAGGAGTCTGTAAAAGGAAATGAGATGGGTACTGTGATCCATAAGATCATGGAGCTTATTGATTTCACCAGAAACAGCATGGATGAGATCAGAGAGCAGATCCGGTCATTTTTTGATCAGGGATATCTGGAAGAACGGTACAGAGAGCATGTCCGCGCAGATAAGATCTATAATATGGTCAACAGTCCGCTCGGAATCCGTATGGCAGAAGCACAGAAGAATCATACTTTATATCGGGAGCAGCAGTTTTATATCGGCATGAAGCCGGAAGATATATCACCGGAGTATAAAGACAGTAAGGATATTGTTATTGTTCAGGGTGTGATCGATGCCTGTTTTCTGGAAGGAGATCAGGTGGTTTTAATGGACTACAAGACAGACCGGGTCGATCAGATATCAGATCTGGTCAGCCGTTATCATGTGCAGCTTGATATGTATGCAAAGACGATACATCAGCTTACAGGAAGAACGGTGACAGAGAAGATTATTTATGCTTTTCATTTTGATGACAGTATTAACTTATAAACAGTAAAATGTCTGCGGACAATCATTTTTTAAGAAGATGGCAGCCTGTTACTATACAGAGTATTTTCAGGCTGCCTTTGGTATATTTATATTGTAAAGAGATTATGGGATTGGTATAATTAAAACCAAATGGGAAGAAGTATTTCGATAAATGACAGACCAGATAGAAACTATGGCGTGACAGATAAGAACCAGGAGAAGATAAAGAATGATAATAGCCAATAACTTAAAGAAAATTTATGGCAAAGATTTTGTATCCGTAGATAACTTAAGCTTTCATATTAAGAAAGGTGAGATTGTCGGATTTGTAGGGCAGAATGGTGCAGGCAAGACAACAACGATCAAGATGTTGACAGGCATTTTAAAACCGACGGAGGGTAGTGTTCAGATCAATGGACATGATATCCAGAAAGAACCATTAGAAGCAAAGCAGTCGATTGGATATATCGCAGATAATCCTGATATCTTTTTACGGCTGACAGGATTGGAATATGTGAATTTTATTGCAGATATTTATGGTGTGTCAGAAGCTGACCGTAAGAAGCGGTTAGAGGAAATGGCTGGGCGTTTTGGAATGGAAGACAGCTTAAACAAACAAATGGTCAGCTATTCCCATGGTATGCGTCAGAAAATGATGGTAATAGGTGCATTGGTACATAAACCACCGGTTTGGATCTTAGATGAACCAATGACCGGACTGGATCCGAATGCGGCATATGAATTAAAGAAGATGATGCGGGAACATGCAGATGAAGGTAACTGCGTTTTTTTCTCAACGCATGTTCTGGAAGTTGCAGAGAAATTGTGTGATAATATCATCATGATCAAGAAAGGTCATGATATCTATCAGGGAACGCTGGATGATCTGGTTACTGCACATAAGAATAAGTCACTGGAAGATATATTTATAGAAATGACACATGAGGAATAGAGTGCTTATGAAGAATTTTTGGTATTTGACCAGAGTAATGGCAAAGGACACGGAGATGACGATACCGGACACCGGAGAAAAGGCAAAGGCGTATAAGACGCTTGGTTCTCTTGCCATGTGCTGTATCATGGTTCCCTGCTGTCTGGTCGTTGGATTTATCGTATATATTATGACAGAAGCACTGATAGAAGCGGGCGGAATGACGGAAGGTGTAGAACTGATCATACAGCTGATGTCCGTATTTGGTATGATCTTTTCCGTTATGGTACTGTTTAATGTGCTGTTTTTTTCATCGGATCTGGATCATCTGCTGCCATTGCCGGTAAAACCGGCTGAGATCGTTGCAGCCAAGTTTGTAAATGCCTATATCGCAGAGAGTATTATGGAATTTATGGTTTTATTCAGCGGATTTGCAGGTTATTTCATTGCTGCCGGATTTAAACCGGTATCTGCACTGACGGCATTGGTCGGAGTTGCGATGCTTCCGATCCTCCCACTTGTATATTGCGGGATTTTTGCCCTGCTTTGTATGGCGTTTTTAAGCCGGATAAAACTGTTTCGGAATGTAGATGCCATGACAGGACTGGTAACGGTTATTTTCCTCGGACTCTTTTTATTATCGTTTATTCAGATGGACAGCATCAACATCAATAATTATATTGATGGACTGATGAATCATAACAATATGTTTACAGCGGTCATGGGAAAGATATTCTTTACGGTTTCTGTATTCTTAAAAGCACTGGAGACAAACAGCATTGCATATTTCCTGTTGTTCATTCTGTTAAATGTGGTTATGGCAGGACTGTTATTCTTCCTTGGAAGTAAGCTGTATCTGCGTGGTGTGTATCTGGTTTCCTCTGTTGGAAAAGCAGAGAAGAAGGAAGATGTGGTTTCTGATGCAGCCTATGCGAAAAAAAGTGTCCGCAAAGCATATTTTCTGAAAGAATGTAAGATACTATACCGGACACCGGCATACCGCAAATACTGTGTAATGGTAAATATTATATGGCCTGTTCTGGCAGTGGCGTTATTTGTTCTGCCTGCAACAAAGAACTTTATGACTTCATTTGAGAAGCTGCTTTCCAAAGGTTTTGTAGCATCCGATCTGATCGTATTATTGCTGGTGCTGATCGTTTCCTTCTTTGCAACCGCAATGAACAGTATCGCATCGACTTCTTTTACAAGGGAGGGAGAGCATTTCAGCTTTATCAAATATACACCGGTCAGTTATCGTACGCAGATCGGGATTAAAGCAGGTGTCAGTCTGGTATACAGCGGCATCACAGTAGCAGTAACGATCATTGTATTATGCGTCTGTATGCATATCAATGTGCCTGCGGCCATTTACTTTATTGTGATCGGGCTATTATCAGTTGTATGCTGTACCTATATCGGTCTCTGGCTGGATGCAACACATCCGAAGCTGAACTGGGAAGATGAATATGGAGCACTCAGAGGAAACCTGAATGCGTTCTTTAATATGGCAATTGCAATTCTGGTATCCATGATCCTTTGTGGAATCGGTTTTTGTTTATTTAAGTTTACAAGGATGGATTCTTATATGATCTTTGCGATCTATCTGGTAATTCTCGGACTTGTGACATACAGGATCCGCAGAAGTGCCATTATATATATAAAAAAGAGTATAAGCAATGACTTATATGTTTAGGAGGCATAAAAATGAAAGATAAAAATGTATGGAACAGTTATGACAAGGAAGAACTTGCAAAGCTGGAAAAATTATGTAAATCCTACCGTGAATTTCTGGATGCAGGAAAGACGGAGCGGGAATGTGTAAAAGAGATCGTAAAACAGGTGAAGAAAGCCGGATATGAAGATATCCAGGATGTGATCAAAGAAGGAAAGAAGCTGACAAAAGGCTCAAAGGTATATGCGGTATGGATGAATAAGACCGTAGCGCTGTTCAACATCGGTAAGAAGAATATCGAAAAAGGTATGAATATTCTTGGTGCGCATATCGATTCCCCACGTATGGATATCAAACAGATCCCATTATACGAGAAAGAGGGATTTGCTTATCTGGATACGCATTATTATGGCGGAATCAAGAAGTATCAGTGGGTAACTTTACCACTTGCTATCCATGGTGTAGTTGCCAAGACAGACGGAGAAGTTGTAGAGGTAAACATTGGTGAAGACAAGAATGATCCTGTATTTTGTGTTACTGACCTGCTGATCCATCTTGCCGGTGCGCAGATGGAGAAAAAGGCAAATAAAGTTATCGAGGGAGAAGAACTGGATATCTTATTTGCAAGCAAGCCGTTAAAGGGAAAAGAAAAAGAAGCTGTAAAGGAACAGGTGCTTGCACTTCTTAAGAAGAAATATGGAATGAAGGAAGAAGATTTCATTTCAGCAGAGCTTGAAATCGTTCCGGCAGGAAAGGCAAGAAACTGCGGAATCGATGAGAGTATGATCATGGCATACGGACAGGATGACAGAGTATGTGCATATACATCTATGGTTGCGATGTTAGAAGCAGAGGATGTAGAAAAGACGACCTGTTGTCTGTTGACAGATAAAGAGGAGATCGGAAGCGTGGGTGCAACCGGAATGCAGTCTCATTTCTTTGAGAATACAGTTGCTGAGATCATGAATGCGATGGGCTGTTACAATGAGCTTGCACTCAGAAGATGTCTGGCATCTTCCAGAATGTTATCCTCTGACGTATCTGCTGGCTATGATCCAACCTTTGCAAGTGCATTTGATAAGAAGAATGCAGCTATCTTTGGTGAAGGTATGGTATTTAACAAGTTTACAGGAGCAAGAGGCAAATCCGGTTCCAACGATGCAAATGCAGAATATCTTGCAGCTATCCGCAAGGTAATGGATGATGCCGGAGTGTACTATCAGACAGCAGAGCTTGGTAAAGTAGATGTTGGCGGTGGCGGTACGATCGCTTATATCTTATCATTATATGGAATGGAAGTTGTGGACTGTGGTGTGGCAGTATTAAACATGCATGCGCCATGGGAGATCACTTCCAAAGCGGATATTTACGAAACTAAAAAAGGATATGTAGCATTTTTATTAGGTGCATAAGAAAACTATGAAGCAGTTACATTCAAAAATCAGGATGATCATATTAATAGCAGCAGCCGTGATGATATTATTTTCGCCACGGCTAGTTGTGTCTGCCGGAGAAAATTTTACCTCTGATTACAGTCAGACAGAGTATACAGAAGAAGATGGCTTTGAGAGTGGAGAGGCAAACTGTATTATGCAGTCTTCCAGCGGTTATATATGGGTCGGAACAGACAGCGGGCTGTATCGATATGATGGAAGCGAATTCCGTAAATTTACACTTGGTGAAGATGAAGGAAGCAATGCTTATCCTGTAAACTGTATCCTGTCGACATCTTCCGGTGACATATACGTTGGAACAGAAAACTATGGATTATTTGTTTATGATAAAGGTAAATTTTACCGTGTGACGAATTCATCCGATGCAGAGATTACTACGATCCATGATATGTATGAGGATGAAGAGGGAAAGGTATGGCTGGCGACATCTGCCGGTATCTATTATTATGCGGACGGGAATATGACTTTAGTTGCAGATGAGGATATCGTATATCCGGAGGTAACTGCGATCGGCGGATACAAATCCTATGTATATGCGATCGCAAACAGTGATACGATCGTTAACATTAAGAATAATGAGATCGTAAGCAAGACAAATAAGACTGCATATACAGAAGAAGATCTGAACAGTCTTTATGTTGACGCAGATGGCAACCGTTATATTGGTACAGTAGGACATACGATTGTCCGTTTAACGACGAATAAAGATTTTACCATGATCTCAACGGCGGCACTCAGCGGTATCAATAAATTAGGACTGTATGGTGACAGATTCTGGGTGCTTGCGGATGATGGCATAGGCTACATAAATCAGGAAGGCAGTATACAATATGTGACCGGTCTTGCATTTAATGAATCTATGAGTGACATTCTGGTAGATTTTGAAGGCAATTACTGGATGACATCTTATCGAAAAGGACTTTTGTTTCTTGGACGGAGCAAATTTCAGAATGCAACATTAAAATATGGTATGAATGAATCCATCGTAAACTGTGTGACGGAATATCAGGGAAGATTATATGTCGGAACGGATGATGGACTGGATATCATCAATGCAGATGGAACATTGGACAGAGAATCTGATCTGGTGACCATGCTTTCCGGCAAAAGTATCCGTGATTTCTGCGTGGATTCCAGAAACAATCTATGGATATGTTCTTATCGTCTTTATGGTGTAATCAAGGTAAATCCAAGAGGGAAATATAAAGTATATAATAAGAGTGAATCGCTGCTTACCAGTAATGCCGTTAATTGTATTATCGAATTAAAAGATGGCAGCATGGCAGTTGGAACAGAAAATGGTATCACGATACTGAATAACGGGAAAGTAATGGCAAGCTATGGCAGATTTTCAGGAATGGAGAACGCGGATATTATATCATTGTATCAGGGAGATGATGGAACTCTGTATGCAGGTTCTAATGGTTCCGGTCTGTATACGATCGATATAGAATCGAATCTTCGTAAATTATCTGCGGCCGATGGATTAAACTCAAATATTGTTTCTTCCATTGTAGGAGGAAGTAATGGGATTTGGATTGGAACAGATAATGGTCTGTACTATCAGGAAGGTGTGATCCGGCAGATCAGTGCAGTAGATTCTTCGAATTCAATTGCAGATCTGATCATGGATGAATCGGGCAATCTGTGGATTTTTGGTTCCAGAGGAATTCAGAAGTATTATGAAGGAAATCTGCTCAGTTCAGCAGCGCCGGAAGGTGAGAGTTATACGAAAAATGATGGACTGATTTCCGATATTTCGGATAATTCCACGGAATATATATCAGCAGATGGAAAGGTATATGTGTGCTGTGATCAGGGACTCAGTGTTCTGGATCTGAATCATATATATACAAATGAAGTTGCGCCACAGGTTCGTATATCATCTGTTACGGTTGATGACAAAGAATATGCGTTTTCCGATTTGAATGGCAGGATACGGGTTCCGGGAGATACGAACCGTATCGTTGTAAAATTTTCTGTTCTCAGCTATGTGAATCGTGGAGATATTCAGGTAAAGTATCATCTGGAAGGCTTTGAAGATAAGGATCGTGTCTTATCAGGAACTGATTATCTTGAAGCGGAGTATACGAATCTGGAGGGCGGAGATTACACATTTGTTTTGACTGCGGAGAATTCAGATGGTGTAACCTGTGAAGAACCGTTGTCATTTTCGATCGTAAAAGAATTGAAATTTTGGGAGACACCATTTTCCAAAGTTTTGATTGCTTTATTTGTTATATTTATCTGTATTGCAATTATAGTAGCTGTCAGATATATTTTTATATTGCTTGGCAGAAAAAATAAGCAGGTAGAAGAGTTAAGTAAAAAGAATGAACAGGCAGAGAAGTCAAATCGGGCAAAGAATGATTATGTAAACTATCTGAGTCATGAGATCCGTGTTCCATTGAACTCCATTCTTGCAATCAGTGAAGTATTGCTTCGCAATGTGGATTCTCAAAATGAAGAAGAGATAAAACAATTATCAACGGTTTATGGATCCAGTTATGAGATCCTTGGAATTATTGATGGAATTTCCAGATTATCTAACCTGCAGGATGGAACACTTGAACTGGTTGAAAAGGAATATGCAGTTTCTGATGTGATCGAAGAACTGGCAGTTCAGTTTAAAGAGATGATAAACAGGGAACTGGTAAATTTAAAAGTAAGTATCGAAGATGATATTCCAAATGGTTTGATCGGTGACTGTTCAAAAGTAAAGGAGATATTGCTCAATCTTTATCAGAGAGCAGCCAAGACAACGAAAGAGGGAAGTATAAGTATTTCGGTTGACTGGCGTACGATTCCGCCGGAGGAATGTGAGAAAGAAGACAGTATCTATCTGGATATCGAGATATCAGATACAGGTACAGGAGTAAAGGAAGAACGTCTGGATAGCTTCTTTGATCTGGATGATTCTTATGACAGAACGGATATCGGTAATTTTGATATCAGTATTGGACTTGCGATTGCGAGACAGTTGATTGAGAGTATGGGTGGAACTCCTGAAGTTGACAGCACATATGGGGCAGGTACAACGATCCGTTTCTCAATCATACAGCAGGTATTTGATTACAGCTATGTAAATTATAATGTCAGCAAACGAAAAGAGCAGGCGTTCCGTAATTCGAATTCCAGAATCTGGCTGCCGGATGTACGTGTACTTCTTGTGGATGATTCTGATGTCAGTCTTGGAATACAGAAAGTTATTTTTGAGTCCTATGAGTTGATCTGTGATACGGCTTCATCAGGCTTTGAGGCGATCGATAAGGTTATGGTGACACCGTATGATATGATATTTATTGATACTGTGATGCCTGTTATGGATGGAGCGGACACTGTCCGCGAGATCAGGAGTCTGGATGGAGAGGAATATAAGAGGGTTCCGATCATTGCACTTTCAGAGAATAATATAGAGAGCAGCAGGGATGAGATTGTCAAAGAAGGCTTCAGTGATGTACTTGTAAAACCACTGGAGATGGATGGTATCGAACGAGTCTTTCGATTGTTCCTGCCGGAGGAGAAGATCAAAGAGAAGACAAGCAATATCAGACAGTATATCAGCGAATCCAGATTCAAAGATGATGTTCATATTCTGGAGAACAGCATTGTTGTTGAAAATGCATTGAAGATGCTTGGCGGTAACTTTGATACGTTTAATCGGTTCATCACAACCTTTAAGGAAGATTATGAACAGGATGCTGACAGACTGGAAGAATACATCGATGATGATGTCAGAAGATATCGAAATATCATTCATGATATTAAGAGCAGCAGCGGTAACATTGGTGCATATAGCATTGAACGTAAAGCAGCCAATCTAGAATCTGCGATCAACATAGGAAATATGCAGTATGCAAAAGAGAATACACATGAATTTGTGTCAATGCTGCGACGGCTGTTTAAGGATATCGGACTTTATCTTGATAAGATCAATCCGGAAGAACCACAGGAGAAGGTAATGAAAGATTCCGTTGATCGTGGACAGCTCAAGGATATGCGGACTTTCCTGCGGGATGCGGATGTCAAATCTGTAAAGAAGATATTTACCGAAATAGGCAAATATGAATACAGTGATGCTGATCTAGAATTTTTAAATGCATTGAAGATGACAGTAGATGCCATGGATTATGAAGGCGCAAGCGAGATCATCGATCAGTATCTGAACAGTAAATAGTATACCATTGTGTGATGCAGATTCATGTAGAACACAGGGATATTAAAAATACAAAAAAGGAAGAAAGAAGGATAAAAACATGAGAGTAGCGATCATTATGGGATCAACAAGTGACCTGCCTAAGGTCGAGCCTGCAATTGGCATTTTAAAAGATTATGGAGTAGCTGTTGATGTAAGATGTCTGTCTGCACACAGAGCACATGCAGGACTTTCAGAGTTTATTGAAGAAGCAAATAATAATGGGACACAGGTTATCATTACTGCAGCAGGTATGGCGGCAGCACTTCCGGGTGTCGTAGCCAGTCAGACAGTTATTCCTGTTATCGGAATACCAATTTCCGGTTCAGTATTAGATGGAATGGATGCACTTCTTTCTATCGTTCAGATGCCATCCGGTATCCCTGTAGCAACAGTAGCGATCAACGGAAGCAAGAACGCAGCATATCTGGCACTTCAGATTATTGGTAACAGCAATGCAGAAGTAAGAAGTAAGCTTTTAGCAGAACGTGAGTCCATGGAAGCTGCCGCAATGCAGGCAAATGCGGAAGTGATTGAAAAATATAATTAATCATTCGCATGTTATATAAAAATGACAATTTTATATGCAGATATATGATCTGTATAAAGTAAAAACATAAGAAAAGCAGGAGAAAAATGATAATAAATTCGGGTTCTCCTGCTTTACTTTTTACCCTGTAAATGGTATTGTAAAGGGCGGATGGTATTCGAAAGAAACTATACCTGATTTACACCACAGATATAACAGGCGATAGCAGGTGATCATATGAGGATTGGATTTATCGGTGCAGGCAAAGTAGGCTTTACACTTGGTAAGTATCTTGAACTTAATTTAAAGAATGAGGAGATACAAAAGAATTGTAAGAGGACAGTTACATTGTCCGGGTATTACAGCCAGCAGGTGGAGAGCGCAAAAGAAGCTGCTACATTTACCAATACCGAAGCATTTGATGATCTGGAGAAGATCGTTTGTGCAAGTGATGTCCTGATGCTTACTGTTCCGGATGGAAGGATAGAAGCAGTATGGGACAGTATAAAAGCCTTTGATATAAGAGGCAAACTGATCTGTCATTGTAGTGGTGCGATGACATCTAATATTTTTTCAGGTGTAACAGAGGCAGGAGCCTTTGGTTATTCGATTCATCCTATGTATGCAATCAGTTCAAAGACAAAATCCTACAGGGAAATGCAGAAATGTTTTTTTACCGTAGAAGGTGATGGAAAGTGGGGAAATGAAATTTGCCACTTTATTCGTCTTTTAGGAAATGACTGTGTACTTCTCTCAACAGAAAACAAAACAAAATATCATGCGGCGGCAGTTTTTGCCAGCAATCTGGTGAATGGTCTGTATGGATCGGCAGTTTCATTATTGGAAGACTGTGGATTTGAAAAGAATCAGGCAGAACATGCGCTCGTCCCATTATTTATGGGAAATGCATCTCATATAACAGAGGATGG
Source organism: Lachnospiraceae bacterium UBA6403 (assembly GCA_002437435.1). GTDB lineage: Bacteria > Bacillota > Clostridia > Lachnospirales > Lachnospiraceae > Coprococcus. Next base: position 20,421 of record DJPV01000008.1, read on the forward strand.
ACCGGTGGCAGGGCTGACCGGACCGATCGAGAGAAATGACACAACGACAGTTAAGAAACATTTGAATGTTCTTGATGAAAATGAGAAACATATTTATACCAGTGTATCAGGTGCTGTGGTTGCTCTGGCAGAGCAGAAATATCCTGACCGGGATTATTCTGAGATGAAGAATATCCTTTCAGAGCAGGAATAAGACATGAAAATGCAGATGCTATGACAGCAGATACGACGAAACAGGATTTTGAAATGAACAAGGTACGAAATGATTTCAGAATAGGAGAATAAGACGTATGAAGAACACAACAACATCAATTATGCAGATGAAGAATTCCGGGCATAAGATCTCTATGCTGACAGCGTATGATTATACGACAGCAAGATTATTGGACGAAGCAGGAGTAAACACGATTCTTGTCGGTGACTCTCTCGGAAATGTAATCCTTGGATATGAGGATACGATCTCTGTAACGGTGGAAGATATGATCCATCACAGTGCAGCTGTTGCAAGAGGTGCAAAGAATGCGCTGGTTGTAACCGATCTTCCATTTATGTCCTATCAGACCAGCGTATATGACGCAGTCGTAAATGCAGGTCGTCTGATGAAGGAAGGCAGAGCCGGAGCGGTTAAGTTAGAAGGCGGTAAGGAAGTCTGCCCACAGATCAAAGCAATCGTATCAGCAGGAATCCCGGTTGTCGCACATCTGGGACTGACTCCACAGTCGATCAATACCTTCGGTGGCTTTAAGGTTCAGGGTAAGACAGAAGCAGCAGCAAAGAAGCTGATTGAGGATGCCAAAGCAGTAGAAGAAGCAGGTGCATTTTTACTGGTACTTGAATGTGTTCCTGCAAAGCTTGCAAAGTTTGTAACAGAAAGCATCAACATTCCTACGATCGGAATCGGAGCAGGAGCAGGCTGTGACGGACAGGTTCTTGTAATCTATGATATGCTTGGCATGTTCAGTGATTTTAAGCCGAAGTTCGTAAAGCATTTTGCAAATGCAGGTGATATGATCCGTGAAGCGGTAAAGACTTATATAGCAGAGATTGACAATGGAACATTCCCAGGCGAAGAACACTGCTACAAGATTGATGATGAAGTAATCGATAAATTATACTAAGAGATAGAAGCTGCCTGAAACGGTTAAATACCGGAAGACAGGAACAGGAAAGGACTGGAAAACAGAAATGAAGATTTTAAAGACGGTAGATGAAGTAAAAAGTCAGGTTAAGGCATGGAAGAAAGAAGGCTTAAGTGTTGGACTTGTACCAACAATGGGATATCTCCATGAGGGACATCAGAGTCTGATTAAGAAATCCGTAGAACAGAACGACAGAACCGTAGTGTCTGTATTTGTCAATCCGATGCAGTTCGGACCGACAGAGGATCTGGAGAGTTATCCAAGAGATCTTGATGCAGATGCAAAGTTATGCGAGACAACAGGTGCAGATGTGATTTTTCATCCGGAACCGGAAGAAATGTATAAGCCGGGATTTTGTTCTTATGTCAATATGACAGGACTTCCGGATGCATTATGCGGACTGACACGTCCGGTACATTTCAAAGGTGTATGTACAGTTGTTAATAAATTATTCAATATCGTTCAGCCGGATCGTGCTTATTTTGGTCAGAAGGATGCACAGCAGCTTGCGATCATCATGCGCATGGTTACAGATCTGAATATGGATATTGAGATCGTTGGATGTCCGATCATTCGTGAGGCAGATGGTCTTGCAAAGAGTTCCAGAAATATTTACCTGAAGCCGGAAGAACGTCAGGCAGCAGTTGTACTGAGCAAGTCAGTTAAACTTGGACAGAAGATGATCGAAGATGGTGAGCGCGATGCGAAGAAGGTTGTAGCAGCAATGAAAGAGCTGATTGCATCAGAGCCACTTGCAGATATTGATTATGTAGAGATGGTGGATATGGATACCATGAAGTCGATCGATACAGTAGAAGGACATGTTCTTTGTGCTATGGCAGTCAGATTTGGCAAGGCCAGACTGATCGATAACTTTATCCTCGATATGAACAAATAACAGCCGGATCGAGAGTCGTTTCTGGCAGAACGATTTTCAACGATATGATGCAGAATGGAGAAAATGATGTTAAAGAACAAGACCGTTGTTTTAGGTGTAACAGGAAGTATAGCGGCATATAAGATGGCAAATGTTGCCAGTATGCTTGTAAAACTGCATGCAGATGTAAATGTCATCATGACAGAAAATGCGACCAATTTTATCAATCCGATCACATTTGAGACCTTAACAGGAAATAAATGTCTGGTGGATACCTTTGACCGTAATTTTCAGTTTAATGTGGAGCATGTAGCACTGGCAAAGCGGGCAGATATCTTTATGGTTGCTCCGGCATCAGCAAATGTCATTGGAAAGATCGCAGGTGGAATTGCTGACGATATGTTAAGCACTACGATCATGGCGGCAAAATGTCCGAAGCTGATCGCACCGGCAATGAATACGAATATGTTAGAAAATCCGATTGTTCAGGATAATATCAAAAAACTACAGACCTATGGCTATGAGATCATAGAGTCGGCAAGCGGATACCTTGCCTGTGGAGATACAGGCAAGGGAAAGCTTCCGAATGAACAGCTGTTAGTCGATTATATATTAAAATATATCGCAGCAGAAAAGGATATGCAGGGGGTAAAGGTACTTGTTACAGCAGGACCTACAATGGAAGCAATCGACCCGGTTCGCTTTATATCCAACCATTCAACTGGTAAAATGGGATATGCGATCGCGAGACAGGCGATGCTCCGTGGGGCAGATGTAACCCTCGTAACAGGAAAGGTAGCGATCACACCACCGGAATTCGTAACAGTAGTTCCGGTTACTTCTGCGCAGGAGATGTATGAAGCTGTAACGGCAGTCAGTGCGGATCAGGATATTATTATCAAGGCAGCCGCAGTTGCTGATTATAAACCGGAAGAGGTGGCAGACAACAAGATCAAGAAAACGGATGCAGATATGAGTATTCCGCTTACAAGAACAAAAGATATTCTCGCATACCTTGGAATGCAGAGAGAAGAGGCAAGAAAGACAGATGGGGACAGTAGACTTGCCGGACAGATCATATGCGGATTTTCGATGGAGACACAGAATCTGCTGGAGAATTCCAGAAAGAAGCTGGGAAAAAAGAAGATCGATATGGTCGCAGCAAATAATTTAAAGACAGCGGGGGCTGGATTTGGAACAGATACCAATGTGCTGACATTGATCACACAGGATGAGGATATTGAATTGCCACAGATGAGTAAAGAGGAGTGTGCAGACAGACTTCTTACCCAGTTAATAAAAATGAGGAAATAATATTAATCTGGAGGCTGGCATTGAGCATAGAAAACAAGAAAAAGCTACGGGTGTTATGCCTGGTGCTATTCATATTATACAGTATATCCATTGTTTATTTTCTGATATTCAGTGATATGTTCGGAAGAGGACATGGATATGATGAGATGCGGTATAATCTGGAACCGTTTCTTGAGATTAAACGTTTCATAAAGTACAGAAGCTATATGACGACCACGAGCGTAATGTTAAATCTGGTTGGAAATGTTCTCGCGTTTGTACCGTTTGGAATGCTGATCCGCTGGGTCAGAGGTAAAAAGACAGGTTTTTTTACAGCAGTTCTGGCGGCTTTTACATTTTCGTTATGTATCGAACTGGTGCAGCTTGTAACGAAACTTGGGGTATTTGATGTTGACGATATTATCATGAATACCTTTGGTGGTATGCTTGGATATATTATTTATTATATTCTGGCACGATTTGACAGAAAAAGGAGAAAAGAGATTGAAAAACAGTGATTTCAGGATGGCTCCTTCCGGAAATTCAAGAGATACAGTGATTTCATATATATTGGGAATACTTGGTGGAATTTTTATCCTATTGTCTATTATTAAATCTATAATATCAAAAGGCGCAGTAGAGCGAATCTATGGTGTATTGATGATCAGTGCATTTCTGATGTCATTTACCGGTATTGTATTTGGCGTGATTGGATATCGTTCGGAAGAGGGTGGTGTTACATCCAAGAAAATGGCTGTTTATTTGAACATTATTGTATTTATAATTGCGGGTATCTTTTTTATGAAGGGAATGTAAGAATATGGATGAGAGATTGAAGAAGCAGCTGGATTTTATACTGGAAGTTGATAAAAGTAAATTTGTAGGCAGACAGAGTTATTTAACAGATGGAAAAAGAAAAGAAAATGATGCAGAACATTCCTGGCATCTTGCACTTATGACCATATTATTATCCGAGTATTCGAATGAACCGGTTGATGTTTTGAAGGTTGTTTCCATGCTGTTGGTTCATGATCTGATCGAGATTGATGCAGGTGATACATATGCATATGATAAAAAGGCAAATGCAACGAAAAGAGAGCGGGAATTAAAGGCTGCCGAACGAATCTTTAATATTCTGCCGGAAGATCAGGCGAAGAAGCTTCGTGGACTCTGGGATGAATTTGAGGAGTATCAGACACCGGAAGCAAAATTCGCACATGTAATGGATAATCTGGAACCGGTTATGTTAAATGATGCGACCGGAGGAAAGGCATGGCGGGAACATGGTGTTTTAGAAGATCAGGTGTATGGCAGAAATAAGCGGACTCCAGAGGGATCAAAGACACTGTATCAGGTAATTGATGCGTTGTTTCGGAAGAATATTCAACTTGGAAATATAAAGGGAGACAGTAAATGACATATTACAAAGATATAACAGCAGAATATGAAGATATCGAAGATCGTTACGAACTGATGGTTGAGAGAATCCGTTCGATCATAAAAGAAGAAACAGTGGAACTGCGATATCGTGATTATTTTGTAAAGACCGGAGAATTTTTACTGCAGTTAGATAAAGTGATTGAAAAGGTAAAAAGTGGAATACCTCTTTCAGAGAACTGTACAGCGGATGAATTGCAGCAGTTAAATGCGGCTCTTTATCAGGACGTTATGCCTGAAAATTATGGAACAAGCTATTGTAATTATGAATATACCAGACAGATGTTTGGTGAGAAGATAGCAAAGAATGAGATTGAAGATACAGACAGGCGGGAATATTCATTTGCTGATTATCTTACATTTCTTTGTTATGAATTCCATGGACTGATCGCGGCAGCATTTGAAGGAAGGATCGTAGATCTTACCATATGGTTTGAATTATTTGTAGAGATATATGGTATTTTTGAGGATGCTCTATCTGTTAAAGCAGTAAAAGATGCTATTTATTATTTTGAACATGATTATGCTGAGTTCTTCATGGATTATCGTGTGCGTGAGAAGTTGGATCCGATCCTTTCATTTGCGACAGATATCGTAATGAAATGTGAAGACAGGGATAACAGCTATTTATATGAATATGGCGAATACATTGGAAAGAACGAACTGGAAACGGAAGCATTTCTCCGCAAGATGTCATCAGAAAAAGTGGCATCGATCGCCCGGACATATACAGAAGGTTTCCGCCAGGGTTTTGTAGCGGCTGGAATTGATATGTCGAAAAAGAAGCATGTAAATATCCGGTATTCGATCGGCATGGAGCGTATCGTAAAAGCTGCGATCCTTCAATTCCGTGGTATGGGGCTGGAACCGTTATGCTTCCGCTATGATACCAACCGGATCAACCGAACCAGAATGAACCGGATCGGCTATGTAGGTACTCCGGTAAATAAGCAGATGGATTACGATCATCAGATGGATCAGGCGTTATTCCTTGACCGCAAGCTGATGGAGCGGAAATTAGAAGTAATGCGTGGCGCTTATGAGAAATACAGATATGAGGCATCTGTATATGCAGGACCGGCATGTATCGAGATCTTTGGTGAGACACCATTTGAACCGATGAGCAAACCTGGACAGCTTACGCTTAGTAAGAAGCAGCAGGAACTTGGCGTAGAATATACCAATGAACTGTCGCAGATCGTGAATGAATATATACCGGGAGACGAATACAGCTTTACGATCATCGCATATCCAATGCCGGAGATCGGAGATGATTACGAGGAGATATTTGAACAGATCATTCGGATCAATAATCTGGAAAGTGATGTATACCGTCCAGTCCACCAGACGATCATCGATGAGCTGGATCAGGCGGAATGGGTACATGTGATCGGACAGAATGGCAACAAGACAGATATGAAGGTATCGATGCATGTGTTAGAACACCCGGAGACAGAGACAAATTTCGAGAACTGTCTGGCAGATGTGAACATCCCTCTTGGCGAAGTCTTTACATCACCGAAGCTGACCGGAACACATGGGGTTTTAAATGTGAGTGAGGTCTATCTGAATGATCTGAAATATGTCGATCTCAAGCTGACCTTTGAAGATGGAAAGATCAAAACCTATACCTGTAAGAACTTTGACAGAGAAGAAGATAATGTAAAATTTGTAAAAGACAATCTTCTGGGCGGACGGGAGACACTGCCGATCGGAGAGTTTGCGATCGGAACGAATACGACGGCATATGTACTTGCAAATAAATACAACATGGTATATAAGCTGCCGATTCTGATCGTTGAGAAGATGGGACCGCATTTTGCAGTCGGTGATACCTGCTATAGCTGGAGTGAAGAAAATATTCTGCACAATCCGGATGGCAAGGAGATCGTTGCAAAGGATAACGAGTGCTCGATCCTTCGAAAGACGGATATCAGCAAGGCATATTTTAACTGTCATACCGATATTACGATACCATATGACGAGATCGGAGGTATTTATTCAGTCCATGCAGACGGAACGAGAGTTGCTATCATCGAAAATGGCAGATTTATTCTTCCGGGAACAGAAATGTTAAATGAGCCGTTTAAAGAGGCAGAATAAGAATTAAGAAGAGCAAATATAAATAAAAATAAACCATATAAATGAAAAAATTTCGTTCCGAATGCGGGAAAAAATTTTCATTTATATGGTTTTATTTTATTATACAGACTGTAATTGTACTATCATAAAGACATAAAAAGTTAATATTGTATATTATTATTTTAATACGGACATTCTCTTATATCGTTTATTTGAATAAAGAGCACTGTCTGCCTGACTTAACAGATCTTCAATCTTAATGTTCGGATTGCAGGAGAACTCGGAGACACCAACGCTCATTTCAATATAGTATGGTTTACTACAGCTGTCGTTTAATTCATTGGATAACTCCTGAATCCTTGATTGTACAGCCTTTGGAAAATCAGGATCATCAATAAAAGCAAAACATACGAATTCATCACCACCGATTCGGCCGACGATATCACTTGCCCGAAAACTTGTCATCAGGATGTTTGCAATATTCTTTAAAGCAAAATCTCCATCATTATGTCCAAATTTATCATTTACGATCTTTAAGCTGTCCATATCAGCAAACAACAGCATTGCTTTGCGACCATGATTGGCAGGCTTATTGATCAGATATTCAACCTTTTCCATCAATCCTCGTCTGTTATTCACTCCGGTCAGTTCGTCTGAAGTAGACAGGTGGTTTAACAGCTCGTTTTTTTCATGGATCTCATTTAAGGATATCACTAACTGTTCCTTTGTCTGGATCTGTTCTTTTAAAAGAGACAGATATTTGAAAGAAGCTCCCAGATGAAGAGAAGTTGTATATATATGTCCAAAATGCTCAACGTCTGTATTGCAGACAAATAAACCGTGATGCTGTTCATTTGTAAAAATCGGCATAATTACTGCTGTGAATCGGTTCTCGTAGCAGGTGTATTCATTGTCAAAGATATCGGCAGATGCAATCCTGCGAGCTTCTCCGGTTAATACAATTGTATGCTTTTGATTGTAGAATGCCTGAAGATACAGTGTATCCGGTGTCTTCCAGCTTCCATCTGACTGTATGGCAACTGGTTCGTCATATTCATACAGATAAGATGCAACAAATCCGAGGTCTTTTAATTTTGAGAGCATAGAAGAAAATGTCTTTGCAGTATCCGTTCCATATGTGAGGGTGTCTCTGGTAATATAGATTGAAGACCATGCACCAATTTTACTGTCATGTTCCTGCTGGTATAAAGATGTTGACAGAAACTGTGCAATTGCACTTGTAATATGCGAGTTCAATCTATAATATTCAGAACGTTTATCCGGCTCATTGATCAGTGTTGTAATGATACTGGAGAAACAGCGGAATGAATATGCAATATTCGTTACGGAGAAAAAACTTGTGACAGGAGATGCCATAAATGCCATCAGTTTGTCCACAATCGGTTCTTTAGGATATGGTTTTGCTTCCGGTAGAATAGCAATTTCAATTATATCTTTCCAGATGCTGTTGATCTGTTCGAGTACAGATTTACCGAAAAAGCTGTTTTGTATATCGCCTAAAATATAATTATCACAATATTTAAGAATGTCAGTTGCAGGAGAGAAAGAACTGATCGCCATATTGTCTATGTTTTCATGCAGACTACAGCCACAGGATAATCTCTTAACGAAGTGAGAATCCAATACAGAAGAACAGAACTCACCTGTTTTGATATCCTGAATTATTTTTCCAACTGCACGATAACCAAGTGCAGAAGTATTTGCGTTTACGGTTGTGAGCGGTGGAACCATGGTTACAGATCCGGGAGAGTTGTCAAATCCAATCACACTGATATCAGAACCTATTCGGATATTACGGCTTTTCAGTTCCTGATATCCTCCAATCGCCATCTGATCATTTGAGAATACAATTGCGTCAGCATCAGGATTATTGTCAAGCAATTTCCCGACAATCTCACGGCTGTATTCAGAGTAATCACCGTATACGATCATATCATCGGTAACAGGAATGTTGTGAGCCTTCATTGTTGTACGATATACATTTAATCGTTCCAGTGCATCTTCGTTAGTCTTTCTGCCGGCTACAAAACAGATATGCTTCCGTTTATGATGAATGATCAAATGCTCCAGCGCATCGCGAAGTCCGGCAGTGCTGTCTGCCTGCAAACATGGATAGCCTGCGACTTTAGATTCCAGAGTGAGGATCGGGATATCTTTAAAGACTTTTAGAAATTCTTCAATGCTTTTTTGAGATATAAAAGATGCGATCGTACCAACTGATACGATCAGGGCATCCAGATTTTCTTTCTTTGCATAGTAAAAGACAGAGTTGTACTGATAATCATAAATTTCATTTTCAGGATCGTTAAATGAAGCATTTAAAAACATGCCTGGAAAGACGATAAGATTCACGTCCAGCTCTTTCGCTGCGTATTCGGCTCCTTTACATATTTCATTTGCATATTCATTGTCGAGATGACATATGAATAATCCGATATTTAATCTATTATTTGTCATAAAATTACCTCTTGTTAACGAAAAAACAGTTACTCTGCATATGCTATTATTTTATCATAAACGGGAATCATTATCAAATTATATTTGATATTTAAACGTTATTTTTCACCTTACTGGAAATACGCTTTGCATATGTGCAAAAATGTGCCAAATATAACTTTGTTTTGGCCTGCTATATTTGTGAGAATGGCTTCTTTACAAACAGAAATTAATCCCGTATAATTTATAAGAATCATTTGGCATGAAAAATGCACTTTATAATGGATAAAACAGGAGGATTTTACAATGGATTACAAGAATGCCGGCGTTGATATTGAGGCAGGATATAAGTCAGTAGAACTTATGAAGAAGCACATCAAGACAACCATGAGACCAGAGGTATTAGGCGGTATCGGAGGTTTTGCTGGTGCGTTCAGTCTTGCAAAGATCAAAGAGATGAAAGAGCCTGTATTACTGTCTGGAACAGATGGATGCGGTACAAAAGTACAGCTTGCATATATCATGGATAAGCACGATACGATTGGAATTGATGCTGTGGCTATGTGCGTGAATGATATTGCATGTTCTGGTGGAGAACCTCTTTTCTTCCTGGATTATATAGCGTGTGGTAAGAACTATCCGGAAAAGATCGCTACAATTGTAAGTGGTGTTGCAGAAGGCTGTAACCAGTCCGGCGCAGCTTTAGTTGGCGGCGAGACAGCAGAGCATCCGGGACTTATGCCGGAAAATGAATATGACCTTGCAGGATTTGCTGTTGGCGTTGTAGAGAAGGATGAACTTATCACAGGAGAGAATATTAAAGCTGGAGATACATTGATCGGTATCGCTTCAAGCGGTGTGCACAGCAATGGTTTCTCACTGGTCCGTAAAGTATTTGAGATGACAAAGGAATCTCTGGATACATATTATGATGAACTTGGAACAACACTTGGCGAAGCGCTTCTTGCTCCGACAAGAATCTATGTAAAAGCATTAAAGGCAGTAAAGGATGCCGGTATTACGATTAAAGGCTGCAGTCATATCACAGGCGGAGGTTTCTATGAGAACATTCCGAGGATGCTTCCGGACGGAGTTTGTGCACAGGTAAAGAAGGATTCGTATGAAGTGCCGGCTATATTCAAACTCCTTGCAAAGAAGGGCGATATAGATGAGCATATGATGTACAATACATACAACATGGGTGTTGGTATGTGCCTTGCAATAGATCACACAGATGCAGATAAGACAATAGCAGCTATAGAGAGTGCCGGAGACAAGGCATTTGTTCTCGGGACAGTCGTAGCTGGTGAAAAGGGAGTAGATTTATGCTAAGAATAGCAGTTTTGGTTTCCGGTGGCGGTACAAACCTACAGGCGATCATTGATGCGATCGCAGCAGGAAAGATCACAGACACCGAGATCGCAGCAGTTATCAGTAATAATAAAAATGCCTATGCACTGGAACGTGCAAAACAGGCAGGTATAAAAGATATCGTAGTATCGCCAAAGGATTTTGAGACAAGAGAAGTATTTAACGAGAACCTGTTAAAGACGTTACAGGAAGTGAATCCGGATCTCATCGTGCTTGCGGGATACCTTGTAGTTATTCCGGAGATTGTGATCGATGCATTCGAGAACCAGATCATTAACATCCATCCTTCTCTGATCCCTGCTTTTTGTGGCACAGGCTATTATGGACTCAAGGTTCATGAGGCGGCATTAAAAAGAGGAGTAAAAGTGGCAGGTGCTAC
>DJPV01000008.1:31546-33079 GCA_002437435.1 Lachnospiraceae bacterium UBA6403
AAGGTGCTTCAGCAGAGAGTCATGGAGCAGGCAGAGTGGAATATTTTACCTGCTGTCATTGACAAGATCGCACATGGAAAGGTTCGGATCGAAGACGGCATAACAGTTGTAGAAGACTGACAGGAGGAAAACAAATGAAGATTTTAGTTGTAGGTGGTGGCGGAAGAGAGCATGCTATCATTACAAGTATTGCAAAGAGCAGTAAAGTAACAAAGATCTATTGTGCACCGGGAAATGCAGGTATTGCAGAACTGGCAGAATGTGTGGATATCGGCGTTATGGAATTTGATAAACTGGTTGATTTCGCAAAGAAGGAAGCGATTGATCTTGCAGTTGTAGCTCCGGACGACCCATTGGTTGCCGGTGCAGTTGATGCATTTGAAGCAGAAGGCATCCGTGCATTTGGCCCTCGTGCAAATGCGGCGATCATCGAAGGCTCAAAGGCATTTTCCAAGGATCTTATGAAAAAATACAATATACCTACAGCCGCATATGAGAATTTTACAGATGCAGAATCGGCACTTGCATATCTTGAAACGGCAAGCTTCCCGATCGTATTAAAAGCAGATGGACTGGCACTTGGTAAAGGTGTTCTGATCTGTAAGGATCTGGAAGAAGCAAAAGCCGGCGTAAAAGAGATCATGCTGGATAAGCATTTTGGAAATGCGGGCAATACTATGGTTATCGAGGAATTCATGACAGGACGTGAGGTGTCTGTCCTTGCATTCTGTGATGGAACAACGATCAAACCAATGACTTCCGCACAGGATCATAAGCGCGCGAAGGACGGAGACCAGGGATTGAACACCGGTGGTATGGGAACATTTTCACCTAGTCCGTTCTATACAGATGAAATTGCAGATTATTGCATGGAGAATATATACAAGCCAACAATGGCAGCCATGAAGGCAGAGGGAAGAGAATTTAAGGGCGTATTATTCTGCGGACTTATGATCACACCACAGGGCGTAAAGGTACTGGAATATAATGCAAGATTTGGCGATCCGGAAGCACAGGTTGTTCTTCCTAGAATGAAGAATGATATCATTGATGTATTTGAAGCTTGTATTGACGGAACTCTGGATCAGGTAGAACTTGAATTTGAAGATAACGCTGCTGTATGTGTTGTGCTTGCATCTGACGGTTATCCGGTTTCTTATAAGAAAGGTTATCCGATCTCGGGACTTGAGACATTCAAAGGTAAAGAAGGATATTATGTATTCCATGCCGGAACCAAGTTTGAAGACGGCAAGGTTGTAACAAATGGCGGTCGTGTACTTGGAGTTACAGCTACAGGAAAAGATCTTCATGAAGCCCGGGCAAATGCATACAAGGCAACTGAGTGGATCACATTTGGGAATAAATATATGCGTCATGATATCGGTAAAGCGATTGATGAGTGCTAAATTTTATTGAAAGATATACGAAAGAAAAAGTCTCTGGGGAACATACTTATATATGGAAGCCGGGGACTTTTGTATCATAACAGAAGATAGCAGGACAGAAAATGCCGTATACTATGAAAAAGAGGTG
>DJPV01000026.1 GCA_002437435.1 Lachnospiraceae bacterium UBA6403
ATTCAGGTTGAATACTCGGTATTTCTGCCCGACAGCATTCCGCTATCGGATATTGAATTATGTTCCTTACTTGGTAATTTATTTGACAATGCCATCGAAGCATGTGAACAGATCTCGGAAACAGAACAACGCACGATTGATTTTTCGATGAAACCATTTCAGAATATGCTTTCCATCGTCATAAGCAACCGGACAAATGGAAATTACAGAATAGATAAGAAGAATCATTTTCTATCAACGAAAACTATAGAGGATACGCCCGAACATGGACTAGGGCTGTCGAGAATCCAAAGCATTGTAAACGACCATGACGGTATTTTTAACATTCAACCAACAACGGATACCTTTATGATCCAGATATTGTTGCCACTTAAACGAAAGGATGAACCAACCTGATGAATATAAATATCGCCATACTGGAAGACATTCCAAAACATTATAAACAATTAGCGGAAGTTATACATAACTGGGCTGAGAAAGAAGAATATGCTGTTTCTGTCAAATGGTTTCACGATGAAACTTCTATTTTAGGATCAGCATTTATGAAAGACTGTAATTTGCTGTTTTCCGATATCGAACTGAAAAATGCCGACACGAATATGCCTGCCGCTGATCACATCAAAAATGGAATCGACATCTGCACACAATTAAGGAAAAACGGATATCACGGAGATATTATTTTTCTTACAGCTTTCCGTGAATATGTCTTTGACGGATATCAGGCACAGGCGATCAACTATTTATTAAAACCTGTTTCACCTGAAGCGATCGAGCGTTGCCTGGATCAGTATATTTCGCTGCATTCTTCAGACTATTATTGCCTGCATAAGGACAGTAACATCATACGGATTCCATTCAACGATATCATTTCCATAAGCAGGCTGGGGCATGACTGCTGTATCACAACAGCTTCCGGCTTATACACGGAACGAACCTCGCTGAAAAACATGGAACAGCATCTGCCTGAACCATTTATACGCTGCCACAAATCCTGCATTGTCAATATAAATCATGTCACCTCCTTATCCGGCTCCACGATCTATCTTGCAAATAAACAAACCCAGACAGTAGGAAGAAATTATCTGGATGATGTACGAAAAGCATTGCTGCAGATTGCACAATAAAATAGCACCCTATAAGCATGATGCCCTTCAAGCAGTCAATGAAAATAACCAATGTCTGCTAAAAAACGTATCACTGCTCACAGAATGCCTGAAATAATACATCTTCTACTGCTTCTTCACATTCTCCACAAATCTCAGGATCTTCTCCCGGTCTTTGCCGATTCCGGTATCATTCTCCACACCGGAGCTGGTATCTGCACCATCCACATGAGTTGCGGCAAATGCCTCTGCCACATTGTCAGGATTTAAACCCCCGGCAAGAAGGGCAAACTTCTCATCGTGTGGAATATCAGAGAGCACAGACCAGTCAAAGGTCTTCCCACTGCCCGGTGTCTGTGCATCAAAGATATATCCTTTTACTATGTCAGCCTGATGATATTTCTCATAAGAAGACAGATCATGTACATTAAATGCTTTGATGACAGGAATACGGATCTCCTGCAGCAGTTTCTCGCTGATATCCCCATGAATCTGGAGCATCTGAATTCCGGCAGCTTCGATCTCCCGTATCTGATCGAGCGTCGGTTCTACCGTTACCGCTACGGATGTGACCGCAGGATTCAGCTTTTTTATAAGGGAAGCTGCTTTTTCTACTGTGATATTCCGCTTGCTTTTCGGAAAGAACATCACCATCCCCATAAAATCCGCACCGGCTTCATTTACATATTCAACTTCCTGTTCTTCTGTGATTCCACAGATCTTTACCAGACTCATAGCTTCTCCATTCTGTCATTTATATGTATGACCTCTTTATCATAGTGGTAGAACAATACTTTTTAAAATCGACTATTTACACAGTTCGTCCGCCAGTGCATCGATCTGTGCAAGGCTTGCGTCATTTAATGCTGCCTTGATCTGAACTGTTGTATCGGTAAATGTCAGATTCTTGCTGTTTTCAAACATACCCTTCATAACCTTTGCAGCCATTGGAGCCCATGCACCATTCTCGATCAGACCGATCGTGCGGTTCTGAAAATTACGTTCTGTCAGGTGATTGATAAACTCTCTCATAAATGGGAAAATGTCACCGTTATAGGTCGTTGTTGCAAGTACCAGTTTGCCATAACGGAACGCGTCTTCTACTGCCTCTGCCATATCACAGCGGGCAAGGTCATTAACTGCTACCTTTGGACATCCCTTTTCGGTCAGTTTCTTTGCAAGAAGCTCTGCTGCCTCTTTTGTATGTCCATAGACAGATGTATAAGCGATCACTACACCGTCTGTTTCTACTCCATAAGATGACCATGTATCATATAAACCGATGTAATATCCGAGATTCTCTGTCAGAACCGGTCCATGAAGCGGACAGATGATCTGGATATCCAGTCCTGCTGCCTTTTTCAACAATGCCTGAACCTGCGTACCGAACTTTCCTACGATTCCGATGTAGTAACGGCGAGCCTCACACGCCCAGTCTTCCTCTACATCCAATGCTCCGAATTTGCCGAATCCATCTGCGGAGAATAGCACCTTATCTGTGCTGTCATAAGTCACCATAACTTCCGGCCAGTGTACCATCGGAGCCATGACAAATGTCAGCTCATGCTTTCCAAGTGATAAGGTATCTCCCTCTTTCACCATCATTCTTCTGTCAGCATAATCTTTTCCAAAGAAGTTCTTCATCATGTTAAATGCTGCCGCTGTTGCAACAACTGTTGCTGTCGGATACTTCTCCATGAAATTTGCAAGATTTGCCGAATGATCCGGCTCCATATGCTGAACCACGATGTAATCCGGTGTCCGTCCTGCAAGCTCTGTTTCCAGCTTTGCAAACCATTCCTCTGTAAAATTCTGATCAACCGTATCCATAACAGCGACCTTCTCATCCATGATCACATAAGAATTATATGCCATGCCATTTGGCACAATATACTGTCCTTCAAACAGATCGACCTCATGGTCATTCACACCAATGTACCTGATATCATTTGTAACTGTCATTCTTTTCTTCCTCCTGTCAAATCATTTTTATTTTATATTTCCTACCTGCAATCATTCTTTACATTTGCAGTTTTTCTCATAACATTTTGTGTCCATATGAATTTTGATATCATATGCTCTTTGCAATTTAACCATTTTTCTTTAATCCACAGACTTCAACGACTCTGCCATGTTGATCCGCTCCAGTCTCGCCGACATGAACAGGTTGACACAGCCATTAAAGACAAATGTCAGAATAATACTGTACACATAACTGAGCGGTGAGATATAGGTATCAAATGAAACCATATCTACATGGATCTGGTCCATAACAAAGCTGTGCAGAAATACGCCAAGCACCAGTCCAACTGCAATTCCGATCGCCGTCAGCACCCAGTTCTCACGGAATACATAAGACGAGGTTTCATTTCTGAAAAATCCAAGTACTTTTACCGTCGCGATCTCCCGGATCCGTTCTGTGATGTTAATATTTGTCAGGTTATACAGCACGATAAATGCCAGTGCTGCCGCCGACAGAATAACGACCAGAACGATATAGTCCAGACTCTTCATCATATTTCCGATACGCTCACGCATATCTTTATTTACGATAACCGAGGAAACGACCGTCTCTTTCATCAGGTCAGCCGATACCTCATGTGCATCCATATCGGGTTTCAGATTGAAATAGATCGAATGATACTCCGGAGCTTCTTCCATCTGATCTGCGTATGTCTCCGGCGACAAATATACATAATTATATACATGATTCTCAAAGATACCGGAGATCTTCACCTCGATCTCTTTCATATCACTGTTCCGGATCGTGATCGTATCCCCGACGGACAGATCATAGAGATCTGCAAGCGCATTATTGATAACTGCCTCATCCTTGCCCGGATATGCGATCTCCTTATTCTTGCTGTTATGGAAATTCATATATTTATCCGAATGTTCCGGCTCCTTCATAATAACCAGATTAATGCTCTTAATGCCATCGGACTCCACCAGATCCCAGCTTGTCTCACTTGCAAAATCATAGTCCTGCATATATTTGTCTAATTTATCATACAGATCACCGGCTGCCGCTGATTCTGAACCCGCCTGCGCTGCCCCCTGCTGATCCGTCTGTTCATTCTCCGCAGATGCAGAAGTTTCTTCCCCATCATCAATGCTCTCTGCGAGGGTCAGTGTTCCATCTAAGATCTGGATCTCATCGTACTGACGGTCTGCAAAGCCTGCGATTGAATCATTGATACCAAATCCGGTCAGAAGCAGAGCCGTACATCCGCTGATTCCTATTACCATCATAAAGAAACGCTTCTTATAACGGAAGATATTTCGAACGGATACCTTATGCAGGAATTTTAACCGCTTCCAGATAAACGGAATCCGTTCCAGCAGTACACGTTTGCCCGCTTTCGGCGCTTTCGGACGCATCAGCCCTGCCGCAGTCTCTGACAATTCATACCGGCAGGTAAACCATGTCGTTCCAACGGAACAAAGCAGGGATACCAGCAGAACGATTCCTGCCAGCTTCCAGTCCATAATATAAGTGAGCGGCAGATTCAGATACAGCATATGATATGCCATCCAGATTACACGCGGAAATGCATAGGTTCCGGCAAAGAAGCCGCCTATACATCCGGTAACTGCTGCCGTTCCTGAATAGATCATATATTTGCCCATGATCGTATGCTCGCTGTATCCAAGTGCCTTTAACATTCCGATCATCGTCCGCTGTTCCTCGACCATACGGTTCATCGTCGTCATACAGACAAGCACTGCAACCAGTACAAAGAACACCGGAAATACTCTTGCTACACCATCCACGATATCCGAATCGCTCTCAAAACAGACATAGCCGACATTTGTCTCTCTGCCAAGGATATAATAACTGACATCCGGTGCATCATCTAAAGTTACACCGGCTGCCATATCTGCGGTAAGCCCGGTCTGCATCAGAAGCTCCTGATACCGTTTCGTAACACGCTCCTTACAGATGGCATCCCAGTCATCCTTTTTCTCATCCATATAGGTATCGTAAGCATCATCATATAATGCATAGTCCTGATCGAACCGGATATAGACATCGGTATAACATTCGCAGTCAAATGCTTCCGGCTTCATATATACAAAACCACTTAATTTACCGGTTCCAAGAGTCGTTGTTCCACGTTCAAAATTAATATAGAGGGAAGACTGTATCGTTCCGGTAACGGTAAATTCTTTATAGCGGAGCTTCGCCACAGTATCATCACTGTTCGTATCTGCCACGGTAATGACATCACCGATCTTCACATCTGTCATCTTGACATCTACTACACATTCATCGTCCGCTTCCGGCAGTCTGCCATCTACCAGACGGATATTGTTGACATGCTCCGGCAATGACAGCGTTTTGAGCGCACGTTCATTGTCGCCCATGCCATCATAGAGTACATCAAATGAATAGCTGCCCTCAGCATACCGGACATCCTTCTCATCTGCAAATGCTTCCACATCCTCATCCGTATACCCAAGTGTGGACAACAGATGCAGATCATAGAATTCCGATTCACTGAGAAAATCCGTAATCGTCTTTACCATCGCCGGTTTCGTCACTTTCAAACCTGAAAAGAAGCCAACACCTAAGGCTATGATCGCAAGGATCGCTGCAAACCGTCCAAAACTGTTTTTAATTTCCCGAAATGTCGTACGACGCATCATTGATTTCATAAGACATACCTACCATTCCAGATCTTCTACATTTTTAATGTTATCATTCAGAACAACCTTCTCCACCGTTCCACTCTTAACTGTGATCACACGGTCCGCCATTGCTGTAAGTGCCTGGTTATGTGTGATAACGATAACCGTAGTTCCGGTGTTCCTGCAGGTATCCTGAAGTAATTTGAGTACGGATTTTCCCGTATTATAATCCAGCGCACCGGTCGGTTCATCGCATAAAAGCAGCTTCGGATTCTTTGCAAGTGCTCTGGCGATCGCAACTCGCTGCTGCTCTCCGCCGGATAACTGCGCCGGGAAGTTTGCCATACGATCTTCAAGTCCTACCTGCTTTAATACCGTTGCCGCATCTAACGGATCCTTGCAGATCTGTGCCGCAAGCTCTACATTTTCCAGTGCTGTCAGATTCTGTACCAGATTATAGAACTGGAATACAAATCCTACATCATATCTCCTGTATGCTGTAAGCTGACGCTTGTTCAGCCCGGAGATTTCTTTTCCGTCCAGATATACACTGCCGCCAGACAGCGTATCCATTCCACCGAGGATATTCAGGATCGTTGTCTTTCCTGCTCCTGACGCTCCAACGATGACACAGAATTCTCCTTTTTCGATCTCGAAGTTCACATCCCGCAGAGCATGGATCTCAACCTCGCCGGTCTTATATATTTTCTTAACATCCTTAAACTCAACATATGCACTCATGCCGCCTGGCTCCTTTCTCTATATATAAATGATTACGAACATACGTAACTATCATCCATACATGAACAGTTTGAATTACCAAAGCAGGGGCATTTGAGGTCGCCGGTCCTTAGATGGCGCTTAGCGGCATCTTAGTACCGTTGCAGACCGAAACGAGCGGAAGCGTCCACTGTTTGGTAATGTCAATACTGTTCATGTAAGTTTATAGATAACCAGTTCGTAATCATTTATTATTCACTTCTAAGTGCGATTACAGGGTCTTTCTTCGCCGCCATCTTAGATGGGATAAGACCACCGATCAGGGTAAGCACAACACTGATGATCACAAGGATCACTGCACCCTTTACCGGAAGTGAAGATACATTTGGCACATTTACAAATTTCTCTATCACTTTGCTGATCGGAATATTTAACAGCACTGTAACCAGAATACCGATCGCACCGGATACCAGTCCGATGATAAATGTCTCTGCGTTAAATA
Organism: Lachnospiraceae bacterium UBA6403; assembly: GCA_002437435.1. Lineage (GTDB taxonomy): Bacteria > Bacillota > Clostridia > Lachnospirales > Lachnospiraceae > Coprococcus. Next base: position 6,958 of record DJPV01000026.1, read on the forward strand.
CACGGGAGATATCCTTTTTCGATGCTCCGATGCTTCGAAGAATACCGATCTCCTTCGTTCTCTCAAGTACAGAGATATAGGTGATGATTCCGATCATGATCGAGGATACGATCAGTGAGATAGCCACAAATGCGATCAATACATAAGTGATCGCATCGATGATCTTCGTAACGGAAGACAACATCAGTCCGATGTAATCGGTATAAGTGATCTCGCTGTCCGAATGCGAATCATTATATTTGTCGATCAGTTCTGTCAGCTTATCCTTATCGGCAAATTCTGAACAATACAGGCTGATAACGGACGGCTTTGCCAGATCCGCAAATCCAAGCTTTTCGATATTATCATCATAGGTTGCAGTAGACTGTGCAAAATATCCCTGCTCCTTTAACATTTCAAATAACTGCTCATCAGACATCTGTGAAATATATGCCTGCTGTTCCTCTGACAGGTTCATGGATGCAACGATCTGCTGCATGTCCACCTGACTCATGTCGATATCTTCTCCATTTGAAAATGGAAGTCCTGTAAATACATCGGTATCCGGATTGTCAAGCTGCTGTTTTACGATCTCGGATTTTTCATTCTCGGATACAACATACTCTGCAAGCTCTGCGGTATAACCGATCATGCCTGCATCGATCGATGCTGCATAAGAGGATTCACTCTGACGGATGATACCACAGACCTGAATATCCAGACCTTTGCTGATCACATCTGCCATATAATCTTCATCAGAACTCTTGTCTGTCCATGTTCCATCTGCATTTTTCTGGTAAATGTCACTTGGCAGAATGAGCTTGAATTTAAGTTTTAAAAGATCATCATAAGAAAAACTCATTTCCTCCGGTGCATCGTAATCTTCGCCTGCCATGATCTTCGGAACCATCTTCCCAAGATCAGAAGCATTTCTGACACCTAATGTATATAAAGTAAAATCACTGATCTCGTTGTTCTTATCAACGACCAGCACAACTTCATTTTTATTCTGAGGCCAGTGTCCTGCAAGCACATCGTACTGCTGTTCCAGCAGCTCCTGATTGCTCATTAACTGCTTCCACATATCCATGGAATTGCTTCCATAACTGAACGCTGACATAAAGCCTGACAGGGATTTCTGGGATTCTTCCATATCGCCAAATCCCATCTCACGCATCATGATGCTTGGATTTACCTGCTGTGTGCCGCCTGCTGCATTTTCATTAAATACATACATCGGTGTATCATAGGTATACTTGATATCACTCACGATATCCTTGAATCCATTTGCATCATCTTCAATATACTTCTTAAATGCTTCCAGATCGTTTTCCTTTACCTCTGAGAGCATGGATACCATCATGTCGCCCATGACATCACCGGAGTACACACGATCCGGGGCGTGATCACTCAGATCTTCTTCCTTTGTATTGCCTGCCATTTCCGAGATCAGATCAGAATAATCCATGGCTTTTTTCTGGATCTCGATAGGGTAGGATGACAGGGTTTCCTCCTGCACATCATTGATATAGCCCTGGAATCCACTGGATAATGACAGGATCAGTGCGATACCGATGATACCGATACTTCCGGCAAATGCCGTTAAAAGGGTACGTCCTTTCTTTGTCAGCAGATTATTAAAGCTGAGAGAAAATGCCGTAAATACAGACATGGATGTCTTTCTTGGTGCATATGCTTCTTCTGACTCCTTCGCTTCATCTTCATCTGAAAATGGAGCGGAATCATCTATGATCTTACCATCTAACAGCTTCACAATCCTTGTAGAATATTTGTCTGCAAGCTCCGGATTATGGGTTACCATGATGACCAGCTTTTCTTCTGCGATCTCCTTTAACAGTTCCATGATCTGAACACTGGTTTCGGAGTCCAGCGCTCCGGTCGGCTCATCTGCCAGCAGGATATCAGGATCATTGATCAATGCTCTGGCAATCGCTACCCGCTGCATCTGTCCACCGGACATCTGATTTGGCTTCTTATAGATCTGATCGCCCAGACCAACCTTTTCCAGCACCTCTTTTGCACGTTTTCTGCGCTCGGATTTGGATACACCGGATAATGTCAGCGCCAGCTCGACATTTGCAAGAACCGTCTGATGCGGGATCAGATTGTAACTCTGGAATACAAAACCGATCGAATTATTCCGGTATGAATCCCAGTCTCTTGCTTTAAATTCCTTTGTTGATTTGCCATTGATAACCAGATCACCGCTCGTATACCGGTCAAG
>DJPV01000092.1:0-12105 GCA_002437435.1 Lachnospiraceae bacterium UBA6403
TTATTTCTCTAAGATATCAATATCTAATATTTACAGATCAAGGCTATTTTCATTCAAAAGGAAATCAAAAATACTCATTGTTAATATACCATCATTATCATACCAAGGTTTAATAATATCTTTAACAATAATAATTTTTTTAAAAGAATCGCCTAGATTTACGAGCGAAGCCTTTTCTTGTTTTCTTTTCTCATCATCAGGAATACTGAATGCTGACTGAATATAATAGCGTTTGCTCCCCATATTTGCTACAAAATCAATTTCTAACTGTTTTCTTTCTTGTCCTCCCTCTTTGTTTCTCTCCCTTTTCATTACCACACCTACATCTACACTGAAGCCACGTACACGAAGCTCATTGTAAATAATATTTTCCATAATATAAGTTTCTTCATTTTGCCTGAATCCAAGCCTGGCATTTCGAAGTCCCACATCCTCAAAATAATATTTCATTGGCGTTCCAATATATTTTCTTCCTTTTACATCATATCGATTTGCCTCACTTACAATAAACGCATCCTTTAAATATTCAATATAACTACGTATCGTATTTAAGCTAATATCTGACTGAATAACACTTTTGAAAGTTGCCTCTATTTTGGATGCATTTGTCAATGAACCAATTCCTGATGCCAATATGTTTATTAAATCATTTATTTCCTGTACTTTTTCTATATGATTTCTCTCAATAATATCTTTAATATAAGTTTCTTCAAACAATCTAGTGAGATATTCCATTCTTTGTTCATCCGAATTCATTGTAATAGTTAATGGAAGTCCACCAAAATTTACATACGAGCTCCAGCCTTCATATCTATCACCATCAAACACTTCCATATATTCCTTAAAACTAACCGGGTATACATGTATCTCATCTCCCCGACCTCGAAACTCTGTAATTATATCTTTTGATAAAAACTTCGAATTGCTTCCCGTTACATATATATCTGCATTCTTTATATGAAGAAGCGAATTTAATACGCTTTCAAATTCATCCAAAAGCTGAACTTCATCCAAAAAAATGTAATAATCTTTTTCATCTGTTATTTGACTTTTAATATAGTCAAGTATTACATAAGGATCTCTATACCTTTTATTTTCTAACATATCCAACTCTATCGAAATTATATGATCCTCAGAAACACCCTCTGTCCTCAGAAAATTTTTAAATATAGTAAATAAAAGATATGATTTTCCTGAACGTCTGATCCCAGTAATAACCTTTATCATTCTGTTGTGCATCCTATCCTTTATCTTTTGCAAATATAATTCTCTTTTTATTTCCATTTCAATCTCCATTTTGATATTTTAGTAACATTGTGCCCTTCTTTTTCAATATTATACTTTTAATTATAAACAACTTCAATCTTTTTCTTGAAATTTAAAGGACATTGTGCCCTTTTTTTTCAACAGGATACCTAAAATTAAACATAATAAAACACAGGGATTGCCCCTGTACAAAACCATAAGCTCCATTATAATATGACATCAGTGAAGGTTTCGTCGTGAAATGCATATTGCCAGTAAATACGAGTGCTTGTCTGAGCCAACGTTTAGTTTGCGAGTTAGCGCAAGAGTATTTACGAATCAGGCATATGCATCGAACAGAAACCGCAGCGAGTCATTTATAATGGGGCTTATGGTCTGTATAGGGGCAATCCCTGTGTTTTATATTTAAGTTAAACTTTTATTATTTCTCTAAAATATCATAGATCAGATCCATAATCTTGTCGCCTGCTTCTGCGGACATCTTCTGAGCCTCATCGTATGAATTTCCTTTGATTCCATAGTAGAACTTGATCTTTGGTTCTGTACCGGATGGTCTTACTGCAAGCCATGCATCATTCTCCAATTCATAGTAGAGAACATTTGAGTTCGGCATACCGGTCTTAACTGTCTCACCTGTCTCAAGGTTTTTGATCGTCTCAAGACGGTAGTCACGAACAACCTTTGTCTTATATCCGGCAATCTCTGTTGGTGTATTGTCACGAAGTACATTCATAATGTGTCCGATCTTCTTGGAACCTTCTACACCCTTCAGAGTTACTGTCTTGATGTCATCTACATAGTAACCGTATTTCTCATACATATCCATCATAACATCCCATAAAGTCTTACCCTGCCCTCTATAGAACGCAGCAGCTTCGCAAAGTGCCATTGTAGCTACAATAGCATCCTTATCTCTTGCATGTGTTCCGATCAGGCAGCCATAGCTCTCTTCAAAACCAAAAAGGTAAGTTCCCTTGCCTTCCTGCTCGAAACGTAAGATCTCACGTCCGATATTCTTGAAACCTGTGAAACACTCGATCAATCTGATTTTGTAATATTTTGCAATCGCATCAGCCATGTTTGTTGTAACGATCGTCTTAATGATCGCACCGTCCTCTGGCAGCTTGCCATCGCGTGCTTTCATCTGACTTACTTCATATTCACACAGAAGGCTTCCTGACATGTTACCTGTAAATACCTTGTATTCACCTGTCTTGGAATCCTTTGCATATACACCCAGTCTGTCTGCATCCGGGTCAGTTGCAAGAACTAAGTCTGCATCTACCTTCTTTGCAAGTTCAAGAGCAAGTGTAAATGCTTCCTTTGCTTCCGGATTTGGATATTCAACAGTTGGGAAATTACCATCTGGAAGCTCCTGTTCCGGAACAACATATACATGTTCAAATCCAAGATCAGCAAGAATTCTTCTTGCAGGAATATTTCCTGTACCATGAAGTGGTGTATATACAATCTTCAGATCCTTACCATATTTATCAATAGCATCCTGATGAATAACCAGCTTTTTCAGTTCGCCCATATATGCATCATCAACTTCTGCACCAATTGTTACCAGAAGACCTGCTTTGATCGCATCGATCATTTCCATTGTCTTGGTATCTGCAAAATCTGTAATCGCCTTAACCTCTGCCATGATTCCTGTATCATGCGGTGGTGTGATCTGCGCACCATCTTCCCAGTATACCTTATAACCATTATATTCTGGTGGATTGTGGCTGGCTGTTACATTGATGCCTGCTACACAGTCCAGATAGCGAACTGCAAATGACAGCTCCGGTGTCGGACGTAAGGACTCAAATCTGTACGCCTTGATTCCATTTGCTGCAAGGCATAATGCTGCTTCCATGGAAAACTCCGGTGACATTCTTCTGGAATCATATGCAATAGCAACACCCTTATCCTGCTTGCCCTGCTTGATGATATAATTTGCAAGACCCTGTGTTGCCTTACGGACAACGTACTTGTTCATTCTGTTTGTTCCAGCACCGATGATACCACGAAGTCCTGCAGTACCAAATACCAGATCACAGTAGAATCTTTCTTCTATCTCTTTTGGATCATCTTTGATTGAAAGAAGTTCGTCCTTGGTCTCCTGACCAAATAATGGATTGTTGACCCACTGCTCATATACTTCCATATAATTGCGTTCGCTCATTTTAATATTTCCTCCTGTGCATTCCTTTAAAACATTACACCTAATATATTTCCTAAATCCCAAAGTTAGATTTTCTCATACATGACATTATACATTCAAAATCCTAACTTGTGAACCCATAATGATTGCAAAAATCATTCAAAAATTTTTGCTTTTCTTGTTCATCTGTTATAAGTTTACTGAGTTTTTCGAGATTTACAGGGGAAATCCAGCATTTTCTGGAATTCATATAGCGGTTGCTGACCTTCCAGAACTTCTCCGGATAACTATATAATATGTAGATATATCGGTAGTCTTCTCTGGTAAGCGGCAGGATGCGGTCGTATTCTTCTATGATCTTTACCGCCATATCAAAGTTATAATTATTCTTCTCCATAACCTTCCGGATGAACTGATATAAGTCGATCAACTGGTATCCGACATGGTATCGGTCGAAATTCACAGTTGCCAGATACCCGCTGCAAAATAACACACTGTGATAATTGTATGTTCCATGACAATATCCGATATGCCCGGCAATATTTGTCCGGTCGCAGGCATCCATCATCGTCTGACAGTCGATTGCCTGTCTGTAAAATGCGTCATACGCTTCTATATATAAGAGTTCAAAATCATTCTTAGTTGGGCGTTTCGAGATGAAGCTCCGGATTTTTTTCATTTCCTGCGTTTTTCGTCTGAAGTTGCCCGGCTCACGGTACGCATACGTTCTCCCCTCTTTTGCATACAGCTCACGACCTCTGATATGAAATACCGCAAGATTTGCAGCCGCCTGATTCAGGTCGTAGATACTTCCGGGATTGCATTCCCGTCCCTCAAAATATTCCCGCATCACATATGGATTCCCGTAGCGGTCGCAGGTGATCAGCTCGTCTTCCCGATTTGGCACGCAGCGGTCAATATGGTGAAATCCTGTCTCATACAGATTTTCCTTAAATTCCCGCTCCTGCTCCAACCGTTCCTCGCTGCCGTCAAATGGAGATATCTGCCTGATTCCCTGATCCGTTTTCAGGATCATAGATCCCCGGCCTCTAACGGCCCCCAGTATTTCCATGTCATATGCTTCGTAGACTTCACTCATTTTCTCAGACAAAAAATCCCCTCCTTGAATTGTCTTCATACTTTGTATGAATCGGAAATCCCGATAAGTAATTGTATGAAGGAATCTTCAAATTCATTCTTAATTTCTGTCCAGAAAATTTGCGAAAAAGTGCTGTAGGGATGGCGAGGGTAGTCTCCCTGTAGAATAACAAGTTACAATTTCTGTTCGTTACACATGTCTTATTCGTAAATACTCCTGCGCTAACTCGCCTACGGCTCAAACAAGCGCCCGTATTTACTGACAATGTGCAACTCACAACGAAATTTTCACTTATATTATTCTACAGGGAGACTACCCTCACCATCCCCGGAACAGCTTTTACGTAAATCATCAAATGTGTCAGCTATTGTGGCAACACGATTATTTCTTACATCGTCTTCTGCTTCTTCTAATATTTCAAACAACTCTATACTAGTCCTTATATTCTCATATTTTTCATTTAATCTTCTTCGATCCATATGTATTGTATTCTTTTCCTCAATATAACATGAGCAACTATCGCATTGTGCTCAAATTTCAATTTCTGAGCTATCAAATTTCATCACCAAAGTAACACATTATTTATAACTGTAGGCAAGTGCCTCTTCGACAGCATCCAACAACTGCAAGTTTATATGATTTAACATCACGCTTACTAATCAGTGCGAAAATTTCTTCAATCCTTTTTTTCTTGCTTGATGACCTCCAAAACAAAATACCACTCGCTACAATTGCAACGCCTGCACTTACTCCGGCTGCTACTGCTTTATAATCACTTTCTATTTTCTCAGCTTGCTGTTTCCAATTCAATCTGATTTTTTTAAATTTTTCACACTCTATTTTCTTTTCACTTGGTATATTACGAATTTCATCAAATAGCTTTTGAATGTTATTCAATTCAATGCATAAATTATTTGAATGTTTTCCAAGTTCTTCAATTTTTTTGTTCGTTTCATTTATCGCTGCTTGTGCTTCGTCTTGTGCTTGCTGTAATTTAGATTTCTTCTTACTCATTTCAATGAACCTCCTCGAAAATAGTTATCTATACATTCCATTAGAAAGTCAGATTGAAAAATATCAGGATGATTATTATGCAGCAATAGCCCAATGCCATGTGAATGGAAACTCAGATGTATTTATAGAATTCATGCTTGAAATGATAGTTCAAATTCTGGATGAAGTTATGATTCAGGTTAAAAAGGCCAGCATCGAAGCATCCGAGTATGTAAACCGCCTGCTTCAACACATGGAATACGATGTGCCCTATACAGCCAATGAGATATTGAACTTGCTTGGATTGAAATCCAAAGAAACATTACGGAAAAATTATTTGAATCCCGCAATTCAATCCGGCTTCGTCCGTATGACATTACCGGAAAAACCAAATAGTAAAAATCAAAGGTATATAAAGCAGTAGGTCACAGCTTGTAACTCTTATTATCACTGACTGTGACCTTCCTGCTGAAAAAAGAGCAGATACGGATATTAATCCGCTGTCCACTCCTTTAACGCTGCGGACAGCCTGCGGTCAATATCCTTTCTGGTTGCTTCACATTCCTTTGGATAATCTCTGGCAGCCTTAAAGACAAATTTTAATACAAATTTGAGTCCGATCGGAAGTGCGATCCGAAGCAATGTTTCCGGTAATACAAAGTGAGTACCATGTTCATAAACAAGAGTATCGTATTCACATGTATGTGGACGTTCTTTTAAACGCTGATCCATACGGCGGACATATTTGCCAGCCTCCCAGAAGCTGTCATCATCCGCACCGATCAAGAATAAGCGGCCTTTTATATTCTCGACCTTTACCATTTCTTCCTCTGTATGCGGTCTTGCCTTTTCCGAATCTATAAACAACCGGGTCGACCGTGTGATATCACCGGAGCCTTTTGTTTCTTCCTCAATCTTCTGCCAATACACCGGATGTTCATAAACAAATGGCATATAAGGCAGCGGCTTTCCCTGCCATGAAAGAGTGGATGCGTTCGGAATCGGCCATTCCTTACATCCGTCTTTTTCTCCCTGTTCAAATCCCTGCCATACAAAATCACTGGCAGTAAGCCCGATCGTCATCGTAATATCCGGGAAATAAGATGCTGCAACGATCGCATCCATTCCAGCCGTGCTCATTCCCATAATACCGATCTTCCGGTTTCCATGAGCCTGTAACCACTTTATTGCGGCCTGAATTCTTTCCAGCGGATTGTTGACATGACTGTAATTTTTTCTCCCCGGAGATACACACATAGCATTTACACCCTGTCTGTGAAGCCATTTTGCTCCACATTTTGCCATATAATCATTCGGATCATCCCCAAACAATCCGATCACGGCGCAATCTGCCCCTTTGGGATTTTCGTAATACGTTCCATAAAATCCATCTTTTTCGTTTTCAAAAAATTGTTTTTTCATGTTGTTCTCCTGTTCCTAACGCAAGTTAGTATATTCTAACATTCATGGACAGTATACTCTAAATGACTGCCAGATTCCACACTTTCTTACATTTTCTTATCATATTCATCTGCAATACAATATCGGCAGATCAGGTCCGTCAACTCATCGATGACTTTTTCTTTATCATAGTCATTTTCATAAAAGGTCACCTCATGCACAACCGCCTCCAATGCACATTGAAGGATCAGGGATGTGGTCTTAAGATCAGAGATTCTGAGCATTTTTTTATTTGTCTCAAGCAGTGAGAAAAATGTCTGAAATGCACCTGCACGCGCCTTCGCTTCCAGTTCGTGCAAGTCATCATACTGCAAAGACAGAGCGGATATCTCCTTCTGGAATGCTGTCATATATTCATGATTATGCAGGATCAGCGCAACGTATTTTCTGACAAATTCCCGTGGAGATATGAACCCGGACACATCCATGACCGTAATCTCCTGCAAAGACTCATTATAAAGATCCGTGATCAATTCTTCATATAACGACTTCTTATCAACAAAATAGCTGTAAAATGTACCAATCGACACATTTGCTTTCTTTGCGATCTCGTTGCTGCTGGTGTTATGAAACCCCTTTGTCGAGAACAGCTCGACCGCCGCTTTCTTCAGTGCTTCTTTTTTCTCAATACTTCTTTTCTGTTTTGGGATACGAATTTCTTCCGGCATGTATTACTCCTTTATGTAAAAATTAATTCCGTTCATACTGGTTTTGCTGTTTTCAGTATAAGCATATAAATAAATAAAGTCAATAAAACATGAGTATGTACTCATATTTCTATTGACAGCAAAATCCTGGCGTGATATTCTACAGCCATACAAATATGAGTTAAAACTCACATTTTTTAAAAAAGAATATTCTATATTGCAGAGATATTATTTTTCAGAATACATTGATTGAAAATTTGGGAGGTATAAAAAGATATGATAAAGATTGAGAACTGGTCAACAGAAGATATAGCAAAATACGGCAGACTGATCGGGGAAGCATTTGCCACATCTCCCGGAATCGCAGAGACGATTCCACATGATGACCTCGTCAAATCTTTCGAGATCATTACTGAATTCTACTACCGGATGGGTACGTTATACGCAACCTCTGAAAAATGCGAAGGCTTCCTCGCATACTGGGATAAGAAAACCAGACAGCCACTCGGACCTGCCCTGCATATGATCTGGAGAATGCTGCGTGAAATCCCATTTAAATCATTATTAAATATCGCAACCGGATCTGATGAACAGTATAAGAAATTATACCGCAAAGAAAAAGATTATATCGCCGTCTCGATGGTAGTCGTCTTACAGGCTTATCAGGGACAGGGTTTCATGAAGAAGGTTCTGGAGCTGCCATTTGCAGAAGCCGCCAAACGTGGCTGCCCCTGCATTCTTGATACCGACAACATACAGAAGGTTGTCAAATACGAACATTGCGGCATGACTAAAACTGCCGAAAAGAAGATGGCGCATGATATCACTCTGTATACCATGGCATATCTTCCTACATCCGCATAAATCCTGACATCATACAACCGCCTGCCGCACCAGCTTCCATCACCTGTGGCAGGCGTTCTTCATTGATTCCGCCGATCGCATATACCGGAACAGGACAGTTCACACAGATCTCACGAACAAATTCCAGCCCTCTGCCCTTCAGCCCTTTCTTACATTCTGTCTCAAATATCGTTCCAAGAACAATCTGTGTCGCTTCGCTCTTAACTGCAAGCCCGACATCCTCCATGCTGTGGCAGGACACACTGATCTCTTTAAAATTCGTTGTCAGAGCATCACGCTGAACATCTGACAAATCCTGCAACACAGGGATCGACAAATGAATATTCTCACAGTCAAGCCGTTCTGCAATCTCCATTCTGGAATGCAGAAAGACAGGTATTCCTGCTGCCCTGTATATTTCCAAAACCTTTGCTGCAAGCTTCTCATATTCTGCATCCGACAGGTCTTTTTCCCGCAGGATCAATGCATGTGGATGCACCTGAGCGACCTTTTGAAGCTGTTCCAGAAAATCTCCATTTACCAGCGCGCGATTGGTGATCACGATCGCATGCGCATAGCTGTTACACATAGATATAGTCATTCAGAACCGGCTGCAAGCCGCCCTTCTCCATATCCTGATACATGGATGCAAAGGAACGATCATCGTTGATCTCGAACTGCTCATCTCCTACATCCGCATCCTCTTTGCCCTCGTATTTTTCTTCATGATCACCGATACCGGTCGATACTCCGGCAGAAACCTTTGTTGCACAGATCTTCGTGATTCCATTCCGGAAGGTTGCGCTCTCACGGCTCGATACCGTGATTCCGGCAAATGGCAGGAACATCCGATATGCACAGAGCACCTGACAGAGCTCCTTCTCACCTACATCCCTTGGATTGATCTTCTCATTATTCACGATCGGCCGCAGACGCGGGCAGCTCAATGATAATTCTGCATGTGGATATTTGCGGTTGATATAATAGACATGAAGTGCCGTTGCCAGTGCATCTTTTCTGAAATCATCCAGTCCCAGAAGTGCGGAGAATCCTGCGCCGCGCATGCCGCCCATCAAGGCACGCTCCTGCGCATCAAAACGATACGGCCAGACACGCTTATGTCCCATCAAATGCAAGGTCTCGTATTTGTCTGTGTTGTATGTCTCCTGAAAAACAGTCACATAATCAACGCCACATTCATGCAGATATTTGTATTCATCCACATTTACCGGGTAGATCTCGATTCCGATATTTTTAAAATATTTTCTTGCGATCTTCACCGCTTCTCCGATATATGTAACATCCGAATATGCCCGGCTCTCGCCTGTCAGGATCAGAATTTCTTCCATACCGGTATGTGCAATGACCTGCATCTCATGCTCGATCTCCTCCATCGTCAGCTTCTTCCGGCGGATGTTGTTATAACAGTTGAAGCCGCAGTAAATGCAGTAGTTCTGGCAATAGTTTGCGATATAAAGCGGAGTGAAGATATAGACCGTATTTCCAAAATGATTCTTCGTGATCTCCTCTGCTTTTCTCGCCATCTGTTCCAGATACGGTGCTGCTGCCGGTGACAGCAATGCTTTGAAATCCTCGATCGAACAGCTCTCATGTGACAACGCACGTTCTACATCTGCTGCAGTATAGGAATCATAGTCAAATGCATCCATAGCCGCAAGCACTTTGTCCTTGATATCCGAATCGATCACCTGCATGCCTTCCATATATTCCATATGATTTGTCCGGAACGATGCATCCTGTTCCAGACGATGCTTGCGCTCCAATGCTTCCTGTGGAAGTTTGTCACTGTCAACAAAATATACCTGATTTTCTTCGTTCATTTTCGACTGCCCCCTAACGCAAGAAACCTGTCAAAGGATCGGAGGCACTTCCGCCTCTTGCAAGGACACGACCCATTCCGGTCAGGTATGCTTTTCTTCCGGCTTCGATCGCAAGCTTAAATGCTGCTGCCATCTCCGGTACATCACCTGCTGTTGCGATGGCTGTATTTGCCATGATCGCAGCCGCACCCATTTCCATCGCTTCACATGCCTGGGATGGTTTTCCAATGCCGGCATCCACGATGATCGGCAGGTCGATCTCGTCGATCAATACCTGGATCATAGCCTTTGTCGCAAGCCCCTTATTACTTCCAATCGGTGCTGCAAGCGGCATAACAGCAGCCGCACCTGCACTCTGAAGATCCCTTGCCACATTTAAATCCGGATTCATATATGGCAGTACCACGAAGCCTTCCTTTGCAAGGATCTCGGTTGCTTTCACAGTCTCATAATTATCCGGGAAGAGGTATTTTGCATCACGCATGATCTCTACCTTTACAAAATTGCCACAGCCCATTGCCCGGCTGAGCCTTGCGATACGGACAGCCTCTTCGGCATTTCTAGCACCTGAAGTATTCGGAAGCAGGGTAACTCCTTCCGGAATATAGTCCAGAATATTTTCACTTTCCTGTGTATTTGCACGTCGTAATGCGAGGGTAATGATCTCTGCCCCTCCCTGTTCGACTGCTGCCTTGATCAGGTTCAGGTTATATTTGCCTGATCCTAAGATGAAACGGCTCTTGAATTCCTTGCCGCCTAAGATGAATTTATCTTCCATGTTGTCTCCTTTTTCAATATAAAATAAGTACTAGAATTAATATGTTATCCTGCTCGAATACCTTATGGCTTCTTCTGATACTTAATTTTCCATAATTAGCTGTAATACCTTGTTTGCCTCATGAGCTGCACAGGCAGCTACCCGTGGGGCGATAAGTCCTATGCCTCCACCGACATCGGTGCTCTGATCCCCACACACATACAGACGGCGCATCATCTGACGTGTTTTTATCGCATTGGTATCTGCATATCCTGCCATGCCATTTCCCGATACAACAGTTGCATCCGGGCACTGCATCAGCAGTTCACGCACCAGCATTGCCTTCTGATCCGGTTTGTCAAATGCTTCACACACGATCGGATATTCACCGAATAACTCCTTTACATTGTCCGGGGTTACTTTCGTCTGCACGGTCTCATACGTCAGATATGGATTGATCTGATACAGGGTTTCGAGCAGGGCTTCCGTCTTCGGCTTCCCAAGCTGCGATATAAAGTACATCTGACGATTGAGATTCGTCACATCCACCACATCGAAATCCACCAGCAGCAAATGTCCAACGCCACTTCTTGCAAGCATGACTGCGATATTTGACCCCAGTCCACCGATACCTGCAACAGCCACCTTTGCCGCACGCAACTTCACCTGCATCTCTTTCGGAAATCTTGCATCAAATGCACGATCCAGTTCTTCCTGCGAGATCAGCTCCTGCATTTTCTTCTGCATCTCTGTCATGTCTCAACCTCCACCAACAAATCGTAATACCTCGATCACATCTTCATCCTGAATGATCGTATTGCCAAGTTCATCTTTTGGAATAATGTCCAGATTCCGTTCTACAACGACACGTTCCGGCTCAAATCCGGCTTCCTTCAAATATTCCAGAAGATTCTTACCGGCAATTTCTTTTTCTTCACCATTGATTTTTACCATGTATGTTCTCCTATCTTTATTAATTGCACATTCTCTGCACTACAGGACATATGCCCTGTAACACAAAAAGGCACCGGATCATACAACCATAA
>DJPV01000092.1:12287-13798 GCA_002437435.1 Lachnospiraceae bacterium UBA6403
ACGCCAAGTATTCCGATAATTTTGATCTTGCATTTCTTGAATATTGACAGCACGATCAACGCTACGATCGGATTTAAAAGCAGACACCATTTTGAAACTGCAAGTGCGCCTGTTATAATAGCGATTGCAACAATAATTGTTCCACCAAGCCACAGTGTCAGTCCGCCGATAAGCATCGGTATCTTTGTAATCGGATCAATCGCCTGCAAAATCTCATCACATTCGCTGTCTGACATTTTTTTGCTCAATTTCTGATATATAAGTGGTTTCATACAGAAATACATATGGCACAGAAGACCGGTATAGCATCCGATGAGTGTATTAATTTTCAATGCTACAGCCAGTGGTGTGCTTTGTTTTGCAATCAGATCTGCAAGAAGCCACAGCGTAACATAAGCACCCGGCTGTCCCAAAAAGGATAACCAGAAGGACAACTTAAATCTCTTGGTTGGAACCTCTGCCCACCATGGCTGGACTCCATTTAAAGATATGTTCTCATTCTCGCCAGGCTTACCCGGCTTGATAAGTGGCAGGTCTGCTAATGCAGCTACAAAGTTACTGATAATTCCGAAGATTCCTACGGCAACATAAATGTTCATATCATTTTCCCCTTATGTTTTATTTTTGTGATTATATAGATAACAGCTATTGGTTAGCGTTATCTAACCAGATAGATTCTACACTCTTTTATAGAATTCTGCAACATATTCTTAAAAGGGGAGTTTATTAAAGACTATTACCACTCATCTACTTCTATAAGTTTTTCCTGCAATGTCTCCTCAAGATCTGTAAAAGCCGGAATAAAACTATCGCGTATAAGCACGATCAATTCATCAATTTCTTCCTCGTTATATATATGAATTGATGTATTTCTTTTTTTCAACATCAGCAGCCAAACAGATGAGTCGTTCACAAATCCGACTTTATACCCAACCTGTAATATTTCTCTTGGCGAACCTGTTTCTGCCCCTTCTACTCCATGCATTCTCAAAACTTCCTGCAATGCTTTCCAGGCAAGTTCAAAAGTCAGATTAAACTGAACGGTAACACCCATTCGATATATAGCATTGCTGTCTGCAAGATCAAAATCTGCTTGCTTTAATATATCAAGGCAATTTGCAAAATTATCTAGTTTTTTCATATACAACTCTTTCCGGAAGATTATATGCCATTTGTCTCCCTCCATAACGGATAATTCTTCTCTCAGTTTACCACAGCATATTTTATTTTTCTATAGGCATATTCATACAGTATCATGAGGACTTTTAAGTACATGATTTTAAACATTTTTTCATCGTTACATCTTAAAAATCTGCTTTGCCTTTCCATTTGTAAATTGTATAACCGGTCCTGAGATTATAACTGTGATGATCGTACACGCTCCAAACTTTCCTCCCAGGATTACGCCCGTCACGACCATTAAAATATCTAATATCATACGAACGATCTTAACCTGCCAGTTATTCTTCTCTGCCAATGCAAAGGTTACTGCTTCATAAGACCCTCTGCCA
>DJPV01000051.1 GCA_002437435.1 Lachnospiraceae bacterium UBA6403
TCGGTGCAGACATAGATACAGCCCACATCATCCCGGTTCAACAGCCCTGCTACGATCTTGAACTGCTTGCTGACATCCGGTATCACTTCATATTTGAATTCTGTCGGAATAAAAGGAATCGTAGCCAGATCCCATTTTTTTAATTTCTCGTCATAGGCATCAGGATAGCTCATCGTGATCAGATGTCCCACGCACCAGGTTACAACAGAATCTTCCGATTCCAGATAGCCTGCTCCGGCATTTCCCTTTACACCAAGCACATCTGCAAACTGCCTTGCAACACTTGGCTTTTCTGCTATATATAAGTTCTTCAAATCAAACTCCTGATTCTTTTATATTTGATCAATATTACACATCACATCTTTTTATAATACCAGAAAAACGAGGTTTCGACTATAGCTTTTATGATATCCGCACAGTAAAAAAGCACCCCGCCTTCTATTTTAGAAAACGAGATGCCCTTTGACTATTTTAGGTTGTAATAAACATTTACTGTATTTGATCTTACTGCTCGAATAATAACTGCTCGTATGTAGGGAATGGCCATGCCGTCTTTGGAAGTTCTTTTTCCAGTTCGTCAGCAGGTGTTCTTACAGAATCAAATGCCGCAAATACTACATTGTGATAGTATTTTGCCCATGCTTCGATATCGTCTTCGTAATCAGCAGCTTTTGCAACAAGCTCTTCCAGTTTTACAGTTGCTGTCTTCAGTTCTGTAAGCTTCTCAGAGATCGTATTCAGTAGAGAAACCTGTACGCTTGGCTCGATACCAAGAGCTTTGATCTCAGCAGCACCCTTTGCAAGCTCTGCCTGATATTCCATAACTGCCGGGATGATCTCTTCATTTGACATCTCGATCATTGTGAGTGCCTCAATATTGATCCTCTTTGCGTAATTCTCAAGCATAACTTCTGCTCTGGCTGATAACTCCGCTTTATCCATAACTCCAAGACTTTCAAAGATCTTAACGCTCTTATCTGCTGCCAGATATGGAACTGCATCTACCATACATTTGATATTTGGAAGTCCACGCTTCTCAGCTTCTGCAACCCATTCATCTGAATAACCATTTCCGTTGAAAATGATCTTCTGATGCTCTGTCAGAGTCTTTCTGATCAGTGCCTTACATGCTGTTTCGAAATCTTCTGCACCTTCCAGTTCGTCGGTCATCTTCTTTAACTGATCTGCAACGATCGTATTTAATACCATCATTGGAAATGCAATGGACTGTGTAGAACCTACCATACGGAACTCGAATTTGTTACCTGTGAATGCAAATGGTGATGTTCTGTTTCTATCTGTAGCATCCATTGTAAATGTAGGAAGTGTGGATGCACCGGATACATAAGTCTTGCCCTTTGGTGATTCTGTAGCTTCCCCTTTCTCGATGATCTGCGTAACAATGGATTCAAGCTGTTCACCAAGGAATGCTGAAATAATTGCCGGAGGTGCTTCATTTGCTCCAAGTCTGTGGTCATTTCCTACGGATGATGCGGACAGTCTTAACAGCTCTGCATTGTTATCAACAGCTGCAAGAACGGCTGCAAGGAAGAACTGGAACTGAAGATTTGTCTCCGGATGTTTACCGGGATCGATCAGGTTCTCGCCCTCATCTGTTGAGATTGACCAGTTGTTATGTTTACCGGAACCATTGACACCTGCAAATGGCTTCTCATGAAGAACACATTCCAGATCATGCTTTGCTGCAATCTTCTTCATCGTAGCCATAACCAGATGGTTCTGATCGGTTGCTATATTTGTTGTTGAGAAAATAGGTGCTAACTCATGCTGAGCAGGTGCAACTTCGTTGTGCTGTGTCTTAGCAAGAATACCGTATTTCCATAATTCTTCATTTAACTCGGTCATGTATGATGCAACCTTATCTTTGATCGCTGCAAAATACTGATCGTCAAGCTCCTGTCCTTTTGGAGGCATTGCACCGAATAAGGTACGTCCACAAAGCTTCAGGTCTGTTCTCTTTGCAAATTTCTTCCTATCGATCAGGAAGTATTCCTGCTCAGGACCAACTGAAGCTGTAACCTTCTTTGCTGTTGTATTTCCAAATAATGCAAGTGCCTTTAAGGCTTCCTTGCTGATCGCATCCATGGAACGAAGAAGTGGTGTCTTGTAGTCAAGTGACTCACCTGTATATGATGTAAATGCTGCAGGGATACAAAGGATACAGGTTCCTGCATCTGTTGTCTTTACAAATGCCGGCGAGGTACAATCCCATGCTGTATATCCTCTGGCTGCGCATGTCTCACGAAGCCCACCAGAAGGGAAGGATGAAGCATCCGGCTCGGATTTGATCAGCTCTTTACCTGTGAACTGAAGAATAACTCCGCCATCACCTACTGTACTTACGAATGAATCATGCTTCTCGGCTGTTGTCTCTGTCAGTGGCTGAAACCAGTGAGTATAATGTGTTGCGCCAAGTTCCATTGCCCATTCCTTCATTGCTGCTGCAACAGAATCTGCAATAGATGTATCAAGAGGTTCGCCCTTATCGATTGTGTTCTTCAAGGATTTATAAACTGCTTTTGGAAGACGCTCTCTCATAACCTGATCGGAGAAAACGTGTGAACCGAATACGGCTGAAATTTTGTTCATCATAATTTTGTACTTCCTTTCTTCTGATAAAACAAAAAAGAAAGGTGTCCCAATGATCTGGAACACCTTTGTTCATTTCGTCTATTTATTTGATACAATATATATACTCCTTTTGATTTGAAAAATCAAGAGGAAAAATAAAAATTTTGAGGGAAAATTTTTTGTCGTGTTGCTTCGTTAGGGATATAAGCACCTCCCATGTTTTTTGAATATGCAAGATAGCCCAAATGAATCAGATAGGTAAGAACATCATCCTTGTTCACAAAGCTGACCGTATCATTCTGAAATGATGTAACATCTACCTCTACAACAGATCCTGATAACATTTCAATAATCGAAGATTTTAGTCCATCAAAATCCATATTAATTAATGGAACTATTGCCTCATAGGATGCTGTACCTGACCAGTAACTCTGAAAATCTCCTTCCAGCATTAAACTGACAACGGCGTTTGGATTATATACATGATATTTTCCAATCTGGTAACCATCATACCAACGCTTAACTTCTTCAAAATCCTGATCGTACCGCTCGCACAAATGCTTTACTTCCTCTTCTGTAAATCCAACATAAGATGCTATCGGACCGGCATTTAACATTGAATATTCTTTAAAGTTATTAAGAGCTGACTGTGTTACTTCTTTCTTTATCGGCAAAATTCCTGTCAAATATGCTAGCTGAATATATTTTGTTGGTTCTGTCCCTTTAAATATACCTCTAAGCAAATTTATATAATCATTCTGCGCTTTTATATTTGCAGCCGCATCACGGATCAATACATCCCACTCATCAATAATGATCACAAACTTTTTACCAGTTGCTGTATTGATACGTGAAAGTGCCTCTGGTAATGAGCTGATCTGCTCTGGAAGTTCAGATGGATAATATTCCCTTAACTCTTCAATCGTTTGTCTTGTAACATAAGTTACAATATTCTCTGGTCCGCCAGCCGGTTCCAGACACCATTGAATATCAAGATGTATCACATCATATTGATTCAGATGTTCCTTAAAATCAGGATATTTACTAATCTCAAGATCTGAAAACATCTGCTCTGAATTACAGCCTCTGCTGTAATATGCAGTCAGCATATTAGCAGTAACTGATTTTCCAAACCTTCTTGGACGACTGCTGCAGATATATCCAAAAGATCATCCTCATAAGACGCATATGTGTCTATATTTTCTAACTTTATTGTTTCTGTTGAATCATAAAAGTTATTTTCAAACGAATCATGTATTCCCTTCTCAGGTTCTTTGGCCATATCCTTGTCCCAACATCCGCCAACATTATCTGTAGGATGATACTCATTAATATTGTTTTTCGCTGTTTCATCAAAATAGTAATCACAAATTATTTTTTCTCTATATCCTAAAATTCCTCCTGCTTCAGGTGTTATCCGCCCCAATGTCTGAAGTATATTAAGATATATCTTTTTCTGTATTCTTATATGATCTTTTCTCTCATTTATCATATTAATGATTTTATCATAAAAAAAGCATAGAAACCGTTCCATGCAAAACTGACATTTTACGTTGCATTTTCGACAAAAAACAAAACAGCCCGACATTCCTCCATCCAATTGACAGAGTTCATGTCGAGCTGCCTCACGTTCTATATTACTTTGTTATCTAATCCAATAACTATATATCATCCCTTTTTAATGAGATACCTTTTCGTTCGTTTTCCTACTTATACCCTTTTTCCTTCTCATACGCTATTATAAAATCACGGTTTGCCAGTTCGTATTTATTAAATACTGCAGTGTCGTCAAAATCATCCGGCTCGACCGTTCCATGATACCAGCTTTTGGAATTAAAATATGCCTGATAATCGGCATCTTTGAACTTTCTTCCATGGCGGGCATACAGTTCATTACATGCCAGACGGATCTCATCCGGTGTTAATCCATCCAGATCATCCTCTGTCAGATATTCGCTATCACTATATGGAAGTATGTAGTCATCGGAAGAATCATCTTCTGATGTCGGATTATAATAAAATGGCTCATACGCTCTACCACTATATTCACATTCATCCTCCAGATTATCCACACTTAACTGACGTGGATAATAGGATGGTCCTGCAACAGAATATATCTTACCAACTACGCACAACTCGCCATCCTCATCTACATAAGGTACCGCATCCCGCACATTGGATAAAGCAACCGTCCAGTCATAGGTTTCTTTCAGAAAAGAATCCGTTCCTTCCATATCCTTATATGTATTGGTAAAACAACTATCCATTGCATCCTGAACGTTTTTTTCATATGAATTTTCATCAATATCCAGATAAGCCGGCACATCATCCTTTGAAAGAAGTACATCTTTACGAAGATCGATCGTATATACATAAAAATCTGTATATTCATTTGCATCAAAATCCACCCGCACAACTACCGACAACAAATCCTGATAAACAGACCACTCATATCCGATAGCGATACAATCTGTATATTCGGCTCCCGCTTTCGCCATATAATCATTTCCGAGCTTCTCTATCTGTGTATTTACATTTTCACAGGCGGTACTGTCATAATCTATGTATGGTAAATGGTATACAATCTCACCATCTTTCGTCTGCACTTTCCCGGACATTTTCGAATCAACAACCATGTGATCTGAATACTCTTCCGGCATTTCACCGGTTCCAAATCCCACTTCTTTTTCTTCCGGAAGTGCGGCTGCCTTGCCATCTGATCCTGCTGCAGAAGACGCCTCCTCTGATGTTTCCGTGTCAGCACCTGTATCCGTACCGGTTGTTTCATCCGTTTTTCCGGTTTCTTCTGTCACGGTTGTTTCGGTCTTTTTGCTGCTGCCATCAGCATCTTTGTTTAAGGAAAAACTGCATCCCATAAGGCTGCCTGCCAGTGCCATACTTAATACTATAAATCCTGCTTTTTTTCTCATCCTTTTTTACCCCCGTTTCTTTATCTTATAACTGCCAGTTTATATTTTCAGCATTTTTTGCTACCAGCAATTTGGTTCTGAGTTCTGTATCATCCAAGTCTATAAAATCACCATTTGAATAATACTTCCACTGTGCTACTTCCTGATTTCCTGACCAGTTCATTTCACTGATCACATAAAACTGCATCGATGCCAATGATTCCTCACGATATTTCATATATCCATAACAATCGTTAAAATGTTCCCTATGTACCAGTTCCTTTATTTCCATAAATTCCTGTTCATTCTTTACCTGCCATATGGATAGTCTGCAGTCCTTTTTAGGCTTTCGTATTATTTTTTCAACAGATTGGTTGAACAAGATGGATATACAAATATAGAATACCGCATATTCTAATATATACACTCCAATATGTACAGAATCTCCCATCGTTGTATAAAAACGTTCCTGCTGCAACTGATTGCGGTAATATATAATTACCTCCGTAATATACAACGATAAAATGACATCTGTTACAAACTGTCCTATTGTGATTGCCGACTGCATACATTTTGAGTTAGCAAAAAAACGGATAACTGCCAGCACAATTGCTGTTATTACAGCAACGATCAATAGCCCAATTCCTATATTCCCAATTGAGGAAAATATCCAGTCCTTTTTATCTTTTATGCTTGGATTAACTACTTTTCGCGTATATTCTTCCAGGGATTGCACAGCCTCATTGGAATACAGCAAGGACAGAAAGCCCATTCCAAACCCTATTAAACATACAAACAACCCCTTTAATTTCTTTTTCATATTTTCATCCCCCATATCTTGTATATTTCTCCAACAATATATTCGTCACACCATCAGGCAAGAACCGCTTCCATTTCAACCCCAAGCACATCCCCAAGCGTTTCTGCCACCTTCTCCGCGGCATAAAGTTTATAATACAGTCTGGAATCCTGTTCTCCCATCTGGAAATATCCATCGATGATCGTATCAGAAACAGCCACTGCATAATATACTTCTCCCGGTACACTATCCTGATTGTTTGGATCAATATTTCCCGTTGTACCGGTAATACCGATTCCGATATCTGCACGATATGCCCGTTTACAGGCTTCTGCCATTGCCCGCGCTGTTTCTTTGGAATAAACCCCATAAGTTTCTATCACAGCTTCCGGAACACCCTGCATGACCTTTGCTTCGTTGGAATAGGTTACAAATGCACCCTTTAATACTGCAGATGCCCCTTCAGTATCTGTGATCAGGGAAGCGATCTGCCCGCAGGTGATACTTTCCATGGTTGTGATCGTCATTTTCCGGTCGATCAGACAGCCTGTCAATCGTCTGTAATTATTCCGTATTACCTTTTCCATCTGTTCATCCAGTTTTTTTCCTGCCATTTATCCTTCCGCCTTTGTTGCCTTTAATCTATTTATCATTATAATATATTCACAGAAGGATTTCCACAAGTGGAAATCCTTCTGTCATTTCTATTTATCTCTACCCATTCTCTACCACCAGGAGCTCCTCGCCATTCTTTACATTTCCGATCTTTACCAAGCGCAGTTTATAGCCATCCGGAAGCTCTGTTATGATGACAGGGGATACTAAAGACGGTGCATGCTTCTTCAGATAAGAAAGATCAAGCCGCATGACCGGCTGTCCGGCAGCCACTGTCTGTCCGGTCTCAACCAGTACGTCAAAGCCTTTGCCATTTAGCTTTACCGTATCGATTCCGATATGGATCATCACACCGATTCCCTGCTCTGTTACCAGCCCTATGGCATGCTTCGTGTCAAAGACAAAGGCAACCGTTCCGGCAACAGGCGCGGTTATTTCGGAATCTGTTGGCAATACAGCGATTCCAGCGCCCATCATTCCACTGGAAAATGCCTCATCCGGCACACTTGATAATTCAAAAACCTCCCCTGTAACCGGACTCAATATAGAGACTGTATTATCATCCATATGCTTTTTCTGTCTGTTTCTTGCATTTCTTCTGTCCTTCTCTTTGCCTGCAATGGTATCCTCTCTTTGTCTTCTCACATCCGCACCAGCTTCTTTCTCACTTCGTCCACCCTCATCTGCAATAACCGCTTTCTCATCATCCTCCTCCAGATAATCCTCCAGATTGGATTTGATCACAGACACCTTCGGGCCATAGATGACCTGTACGCCATTTCCTTTTTTCACCACGCCGGATGCTCCGCTTGCCCGGAGAACATCTTCTTTTACAAGAGCTGCATCATATACCGTACAACGAAGTCTGGTTGCGCAGCAGTCAACATCAGATATATTCGCTTTGCCGCCGAGCCCTTCACAGATCAGGCTGGAAGTCTCCATCTGCGGGCTGTGATTCCGGGCAGCATCCGTATTCCGACCATTGCCTGATTCCTGCTCTCCGGCATTTTCTCCATGCCTTCTGACATCTACATCACTTCGACGATATAATTTCACTTCGTCATTGTTATCTCTGCCCGGTGTTTTCAGATCAAACCGCCGGATCAGATAATAGAACAATACATAATATACGATGAAATAACCTATACCGACAATGACGATCCAGATCCAGTTCGTCTTTGCATTTCCCTGCATGATTCCGAACAGGGTAAGATCGATCAGTCCGCCGGAGAAGGTCATTCCCACACCGACTTCAAATACATGCATCAGCATATAGGCAAAGCCTGCCAGAATACAATGGATTCCATACAGAGCCGGTGCGACAAATAAAAATGTAAATTCCAGTGGTTCTGTAATACCTGTGATCATGGCTGTAAGGGCTGCGGAAAGAAGCAGTCCGCCTGCTGCCTTCCGTTTCTCCGGTGCTGCTGTTTTATACATGGCAAGAGCCGCCCCCGGCAGACCGAATATCATAAGCGGGAATTTACCGGACATAAATCTGGTAGCCGATACCGCATACTTTGTAACGGATGGATCCGCAAGCTGTGCAAAGAAGATATTCTGCGCTCCCTCTACGACACGCCCGCCAACCTCCAGCGTTCCTCCGACCGCAGTCTGCCAGAATGGCAGATAGAACACATGATGCAGGCCAAATGGTATCAGCAGACGTTCCATAAATCCATATACCCAGGTTCCTGCATAGCCGGAATTTAAGACCAGATCGCCTACAGTATAGATGCCCTTCTGGATCGCCGGCCAGATAAAGAACATCAGAATACCAACTCCGGTATATACCAGTGCTGATATGATTGGAACGAATCTGGAACCACCAAAGAATGACAACACCTGCGGCAGCTCAATTTTATAAAAACGGTTATGCAGGGCAGCCACACCAAGGCCTACCAGAATACCGCCAAATACTCCCATTTGCAAAGATGTGATACCGCAGACCGACGTAACCGCCCCTGCAAGCATTGCTTCCGTACCACCATTTATCGTGATCAAAGCACTGATCGATGCATGCATGATAAAGAATGCGATAGCTGCTGACAGTGCAGCGACCTCTTTCTCCTTTTTTGCCATACCGATCGCCACACCCATGGCAAACAGGATCGGCAGATTGGCAAATACCACATTTCCTGCCTCGCTCATTACTTCAAATACAGCAGCAAATATCGTTCCCGGTCCAAGAATCTTCATCAATCCATATGTCTCAAGCATAGTTTCATTGGTAAATGAGCTTCCGATTCCAAGCAGCAGTCCTGCCACCGGCAGGATCGCAATTGGAAGCATAAACGACCGTCCAACCCGTTGTAATATTCCAAATATTTTATCTTTCATATAAAAAATCTCCCTGTTTCATAGATACATATTCATACGAACTAGTATCTGCAAAACAGGGAGAATCATTCCATTTTCTTATGAAAATACTTCTTCTTTGTATGGTCTTCCGATCTTTACAACTTCTCCATTATCCAGAGTTACGGTTGATCTGGAATAATGCTTGACGTGCTGACGGTTGATAATACAATTACTGTTTACACGGACAAATACCTTTGGAAGATTTTTCAAAGCATTTGTCAATGTAATATACTGCACATAATCACCTCTTGTTGTACAGTATCTGGTGAGACGATCATCTCTGTGAATACAGATGATCTCCGAAGCTGAAAAAATATTGATCGTTTTTCCATAGCAGACCCGGATAAAATTACTTCTGCTCATATTCAGCCGCTTGATCGCTGTATCAACGGCATGCACCAGTTTGATATCCCGGTTTCGTTTCATAACACAATTACAGTGCTCCACGTCGTAGATATCCCAGCCATCCGGAATATGGTCTGCATAAAATATAATCTTGCAATTTGGAACAGAACGATTGATGGCTCTGGCCAGACAGATCCCGTTATAGTGCAGATTGTCAAACACGATCTCCGTGATAAAAATATCACAGGAAAAGGTACTCTCTTCTACATCCATAGACGCTTCTTCCGGCAGATACAATTCAAACTCTACATTGTCCAGATCCATACGGGATTCTATAAAATCCTTCACAGCTTCCACTTCATGCATAGATGAATCACATATACCAATTTTCATTTGTATAACACTCCCCTCTCATTTGAATGTCACTAGTAAATTTTAGTATATTTTTTAGATATATGCAGTATTAGTGTTAGTTTTTGACCATAATAATAGTAGCACTATCTGTTTCTTTTTTGGGATTTATTAGAAAATACTTAAAAAGAAAAGGAATATTATTATGACACTGAATTATAAAATTATCGGATCCCGAATAAAAATACGCAGAAAAATGAAAGATGTCACCCAGGAACAAATGGCGGAAGACCTTAATCTGTCTGTGGGTTTTATCAGTCAGCTTGAACGTGGTATTTGCAAAGTAAGTCTGGATACACTTGCAAATATCACGGAATATCTGAATTGTACTTTTTCTGACATTCTGGAGTATAACCAGCAGTCCGAATCATACAATCAGTCAAGACTGAACGCTCTTTATTCATCCTTATCCCCTGAAGACCAGCAAGTTATGTTCAGTCTGATGGAGGCTTACACAAAACACCGCTAATATCCGAAAAGTAGAATACCATAAAACAGCTCAAAAAAAACATACATTGTCAATTCTACATTCTATCGTGCATAAACGACATGTCTCTCTGTCTCATCTTCCATTTTTCTGCATAATTTACATGAACCTGCAACAAAAGGCGAGCCATGTTCATAACACAGCTCGCCTTTGGGGTCTATCAGATGGCATCAGTAAAAATATCTGATGCACTTTTTTATATTTAACCTTATTTACTTACCTTACGGAAGTTCTTCTTACCACGTCTTACAACGATTCCATCTCCATCAAACTTCTCTTCCGGAATTGTAACTGAGATATCAGGAATCTTATCACCATCAACAGCAACTCCGCCCTGCTCTACTGCACGTCTTCCTTCATTTCTGGAAGAAACCAGACCGGACTTTACAAGTACAGATACGATATCGATCGCACCATCCTTGAAATCATCGGCTGATAATGTAACAGATGGCATATCGGCAGCAACACCCTTGGAGAATAATGCTCTTGCACTCTCCTGTGCCTTTACTGCCTCTTCTTCGCCATGAACCAGCTTTGTAAGTTCAAATGCAAGAATCTCTTTTGCTGTATTTAACTGACTGCCTTCCCAGCTGTCCATCTTGTCGATCTCTTCAAGCGGCAGGAAAGTCAGCATACGGATACATTTTAATACATCGGCATCTGCAACATTTCTCCAATACTGGTAGAACTCAAATGGTGATGTCTTGTTTGGATCAAGCCATACAGCACCCTTCTGTGTCTTACCCATCTTCTTGCCTTCTGAGTTCAGAAGCAGGGTGATCGTCATGGCATATGCATCCTTGCCAAGCTTTCTGCGGATCAGCTCTGTACCACCAAGCATGTTGCTCCACTGGTCATCACCACCGAACTGCATATTACAACCGTACTTCTGAAATAACTCATAGAAATCGTAGCTCTGCATGATCATGTA
>DJPV01000073.1 GCA_002437435.1 Lachnospiraceae bacterium UBA6403
TAAATTAAAAACACTAAAGCCAGTCACTGCGTCTACAGTGGCTGGCTCCGTTTCACGTCTTAAGCTTCCAGTGATTCCTGATATTTCTCAAGTATCATCCGTTGCAGACGTTCTCTTGTCTCAGTATTGATTGGATGTGCGATATCTCTATACTCACCATCTGCTGCTTTCCGGCTAGGCATCGCAATAAACAATCCCTTATCACCCTGGATCACTTTGATATCATGAACTACAAATTCATTATCAATTGTGATCGAAACGACGGCTTTCATCTTACCTTCTTTTTCAACACCCCTGACTCTGATATCGGTCACCTGCATCGTGTGTACCCCCTTGTCTTTCTTATCTGCTACAATGCGTATCTGAAATTCTTCTCCACGATAACCTTGATGTCATCCGGGCTACCCTGATGAACTGTATTTGCACGGATCGTATCTCTACTTTCTACAATACAGTTTTCAATTACACAATTATCCCCAATGTGTACATCGTTCAGAATGATAGAATTTCTGATCACACAGTTGTTGCCAATGTATACCTTCTTAAATAATACTGAATTTTCTACAGTACCATTTATGATACATCCACTTGCTACCAGGCTGTTATTCACAACCGCTTCCCCATTATACTTTGCTGGCGGAAGATCCTCCACCTTGGAATAGATGTCAGGATGCTGCTTGAAGAAATAGTTTCTTACATCTCTGTTCAGGAAATCCATGTTTGTCTTATAGTAAGACTCCTTGGTTCCGATGTTTCTCCAGTAAGTATCCATCTTATATCCATAAATCTTCTTTACATTCTTATATCTTACAAGAATATCTCTTACAAAATCCGTTCTGCCTTCATTTGCACAGGTTTCCAGTAATTCGATGAGCTGTCTTCTTCTGATCACATAGATACCGGTTGAGATCGTGTTGTTGCCTGCAACCAGCGGCTTCTCCTCGAAATCTATGATACGGTTGTCCGCATCCATCTGTATTACACCAAAACGGTTCACATCATCCTCTCCCGGTGCAAGATCCTTACATACAACCGTAATATCTGCACCCTTGCTGATGTGTTCTTCCAGAACCTTACCATAATCCAGCTTGTAGATGCCATCACCGGATGCAATGACTACATATGGCTCATGACTTTCCTTCAGGAAATTGATGTTCTGATAAAGGGCATCTGCCGTACCTTTATACCAGTAGCTGTTCTCTGATGTAATGGTTGGTGTGAATATATAGAGACCACCCTGTTTTCTTCCGAAATCCCACCATTTGCTGGAATTCAGATGTTCATTCAGAGACCTGGTATTGTACTGTGTAAATACAGCTACCTTCTGGATATGGGAATTTGTCATATTCGAAAGGGCAAAATCAATAGCTCTGTAACCGCCAGTAATAGGCATAGCTGCAACAGCTCTCTTTGCTGATAATTCACCCATCTTGTTGCTATTACCACCTGCTAAAATTATACCTAACGCTCTCATCTCTATTCACCTGCCTTTATAATACTTCCGCCACTCTTTAAACTGCCATCCGGATAATCTTCCGGAGTAGTCACGCCAGATATAGCAGTATTCTTACCGATTGTTACACCATCAGGAACAACTGAGTTCTCTCCGATCGTAACAAGTCCAAATGAATAGATCTGTGGCTTGAACTCGTTGACAGCTTCTTCTCCGATTCCAAGCTTAGCATCCTTACCAATCTTAACATTCTCTGCGATGATAGCCTTGTCCATATAAGCATTCTCACCGATCGTTGCGTTATTCATAATGATCGAATTACGAATGACCGCACCCTTTTCGATCGTAACTCCGGAACCGATAACGGAATTCTCAACATCACCGTACACCTCTGTTCCTTCACCGATGATACATCTGCTTACTCTGCCGCTTGCATCTATGTACTGTGGTGGGATCGCATCTGTCTTGGTATAAATCTTCCAGAACTCCTCATACAGATTGAATTCAGGAACAATATCTACCAGTTCCATATTTGCTTCCCAGTAAGAACCAAGTGTTCCTACATCCTTCCAGTAACCCTTGAAATCGTATGCACAGATCTTCTTGCCATTTGCATGACAGTATGGAATGATATGCTTACCAAAGTCACATTCCGGCTGATCCTTCATCTTTACAAGTGCCTCACGAAGCACCTTCCAGCTGAATATATATATACCCATAGATGCTTTGTTACTTCTAGGATTTGCAGGTTTCTCTTCAAATTCTGAAATAACATTGTTCTCATCTGTAATTACAACGCCAAATCTGCTAGCCTCTTCCCATGGTACCTGATATGTTGCAAGTGTGATATCAGCATCACAGGATTTGTGATACTCCAGCATATTTTCATAGTCCATCTTATAGATATGATCACCAGATAAAATCAGAACATAATCCGGATTATAATAATCTATAAACTCCAGGTTCTGATAAATAGCATTTGCAGTACCTGTATACCATTCGCTGTTATCACTTTTCTCATATGGTGGAAGGACTGTCACGCCTCCTATG
Source organism: Lachnospiraceae bacterium UBA6403 (assembly GCA_002437435.1). Taxonomy (GTDB): domain Bacteria; phylum Bacillota; class Clostridia; order Lachnospirales; family Lachnospiraceae; genus Coprococcus. The sequence continues at coordinate 2,504 of DJPV01000073.1, forward strand.
TTACGATCCAGATCCCAGGGAATACCGATTCCGATATGCTGGTTAAGCCTCAGTGGTCTGTACTGTGTAAGAACACCTACTGTATCAACGCCTGAATTAATACAGTTGCTCAATGGGAAATCGATAATCTTGTATTTGCCGCCAAAAGCTACAGCCGGCTTAGCCAGATTAGAGGTCAGAACACCTAAACGGCTTCCCTGTCCTCCTGCAAGAAGCATGGCTATCATTTCTTTCTTAATCATAATGTCACCCCTTCGTGCGTATTAATATAAATGCATTATACCACTGTTTTTGTAATAAGCAAAGTTTTTTATTGCATTTACACAATAAAAGTTGGAAGAATATGGAAATTTTAAACATTTTTACAAAATAAACACAAATTTTGCATGGATTTTCCATGTATCTTTTAACAATTTTTACTGTCTATTTTTGATTAAAAAATTTTCTTTCCTGTATTCTCCGGGTAGAAATGGCTTTCTACTTGTGATAAACTCTAATTAATTATTTTACCGCTATATGATCAGGTGTCTCAGCAGACTATGATCTGCCGTTATTTCATTGATGCCTGAATATACGAAGATGAAAGGACGAAGAACTTATGGCTGAAATTTTAGTAAAAGAATACCGCGGCGACGTTGTTGAAAATGTACATTATGGATCTATTGCTATTGTTTCATCAACCGGCGAAACGATCGCTTATACCGGTGATATCGAACGCCAGACTTATATGCGTTCCGCAAGCAAACCGATCCAGGTGCTCCCAACCCTTCTCGCAGGTCTTCATAAAAAATACAACCTGAACGAGGAAGAGGTCACGATCTGCAATTCCTCCCACTGGGGCAGCAATCATCATATCTATGTGCTTCAAAGCATCATGGAAAAGACCGGTTTAAAAGAAGAAGATATGATCATGAATCCAACGATCTCCACATCTGCAACACCTCTTGCAGACAAGCTCACACTTGGTTCCAAGTTAAATCCTGTAGAAGGAAAGAGCCGTTTGCAGCACTGCTGTTCCGGCAAACACTTAAGCCTTATGATGCTGCAGCGAGAACTGACAGGAAAAGTCACCGGCTACCAGCTTCCTGACTCTCCTGTCCAGAAACAGATCATCTCATTCTTATCCATGCTAAGCCAGACCCCGACTTACCGGATCAGTCTGGGAATCGATGGCTGTGGCGTTCCGGTATTTGCACTTCCAATGCGGAATATCGCACTTGCTTATGCAAAACTTGCAGATCCATTCAACCTGCCGGATGATATACGGGAAGCAATCACCTATAACTTCGACTGTATTAACAAGAATCCGGAAAAGATCAACGATTACTTTACCCCTTCCTACTATGTAAATAAAAATCCTGATCTTCTTATGAAGGACGGTTCCAGAGGTGTGATCTGTATGGCAATCCGAAGCAGGAAGCTCGGTATCGTGATCAAACTTGAAGATGGCTGGAGCGACGAATATCAGGGTATCATTGTTGCCCGTGTTTTAGAGCAGCTTCAGTATGATGATAAAGAACTGATCGAACAGCTTAAGAAAACGTATAACACAAAGATTTATAACGACTGCAAGGACGAAGTCGGCCACGCCGAAGCAGATTTTGATATTCATATCGAACAGTCCTATTTCGATGAGTTATTCGGAAATACAGAACCGGACGAGGACGATTCGGATGAATCTGATGCAGACACTTCAGACGGAACCTCTGATTCCGAAGATTCCGATGTAAATTCTTCGATCGAAGACGAAGATATGGAAGAACTTGAAGATACAGACGAAAACGACGAATCATCCGGTCAAAAAAGCAGCTTTGAAAGCTCTGACTTTATAAGCAGTCTTTTGAATATGCGAGGCAAAAAATCCCGGTCAAATTCCGAGCATAAGCCTGTCACAGATAATAATGATATGGATGAACTGGAAGATATCAACGAGGATTCCGAAGCAGATGAGGACATTGAAGATGAGGAACAGCTCTCTGCAGAAGAGCGTGCCAGACGCCGTGCAATCCGTGACCGCAGATCCATTCTCGGTCAGAATGTTGTCCTGCCATCATCCAACCAGACTTTCATCCAGAATCCAATGACCGATCCGATGCGTCCTGTAAAATCTGCCAAGGTGATCTCCACCATCCAGAATAATGACGCTGAATTCGAAGTCTTTGACACGGAAGGCAATGAAGATAACAACGAGCAGGAATAACACCATGCTTTGATAGGTTGTTTAGGTTTTATATAAGATTGCAATATAGCGTACACTTATCAACAACACCCGTATGGCTATTCCACTATAAATGACTTACTGCGGTTTCTGTTCGCAGCACATGTCTTATTCGTAAATACTCCTGTGCCAACTGAGCGGAGCACTTAGTGAAGACGAGCGTTAGCGCGAAGTCTGAGGTTAGTGCGTGCCATGTAAGTACACTTAGCGAAAACAAGCGCTAGCGTAGTTTGAGGTTAGTGTAGCTTACTCGAATTCGACAATGTGCAGCTCACAACGAAATCCTCGTATATGTCATGTTATAGTGGAACAACCATACGGGTGTTGTTGATATGTTTGCTATATTTTATGCAATCTTATATAAAGTCTGATAGTGTTATAAAGCATGGTGTTATTCCTGCTCGTTCTGACATTCAGGGCAGATACCAACGTATTCAAGGTTATGCGATTCTATGATAAAGCCCTCATCCGCTAATCTTCCCCGCTCATCAATCTCCGGATCATATGGCACATGGCTGTCGAAGATTCTTCCGCATCTGGTACAGATAATATGATAATGCGGAACCGGATTGCCATCAAAATGCTCATTCTTATCAAATGAGAACACATTCATGATAATGCCCTCATCTACAGCATCCGCCAGCACTCTGTACACGGTCGATGCACCTATATTGTAACCCCTCTCCACCAGAATCTGATGAAGCTGCTGAGCAGTCGGATGACATTTCAATTCCTTTATAACCGAATATATAACCTGTTTTTGTTTTGTATTTCTTTTCTCTGCCATACCCATTCACTCCAATAATTTATTCCGATCTTACTTTTGATAAGTCTATACTAACACATATTTTGACAGGTTTGAATACATTTTTAAGAATTGTTCTCATTAATTTTGACCAATAAATGGCAATTTACCTTTAACTGGAAGTTCTTGCAACCACATAAAGACTTTTAAATTTATTTTTACCATATAGAGATATTTATAAGATTTTATTTTGTGCTTGACATTCCAAGTGTATCGGTGTACTATTCTACTAGTACAGTAGTTAGGAGGGAAGCATTTGGACTTTAAATCAAACCTGCCGATCTACCTTCAGGTCATCGATGATATAAAAAAGAAGATCATTACAGGTGTCCTGCCACTTGGCACCAAGCTCCCGTCATCCAGAGAGCTTGCTATCCAATATGACATCAACCCGAATACCGCGGCGAGGGTTTATAACGAGATGGAATCTCTCGGACTGTCATATACGAAACGCGGAATTGGTACATTTGTAACAGAAGATCCTCAGATGATCGATCGGCTGAAACAGGAACAGTTAAAGCAGATCCTTACGGTTCTGGATGAACAGCTCACCGGAATGGGATATACACCGGAAGAGATCATCCGATTATTACAGGATTACTATTCCCTGTAAAAACAAGTATTGAAAGGAATGAATACTATGATTAAATGTGAACACTTAGTAAAAAAGTATATGCGTACGACCGCAGTTTCAGACCTGTCACTGGATATCGTATCCGGTAACATCTACGCCTTACTCGGTCCAAACGGAAGTGGTAAATCCACCCTTATGAAAATGATCGCCGGACTTTCCAAACCAACCTCCGGTACGATCACGATGGATAACCGTCCATTAGATTACAGAGCAAAAGCGCATATCGCATATATGCCTACAGAAGCCTATTTCTTCAGTTATATGAACTGCATCGATGTTGGAAAATATTACCGCGATTTCTTTGCAGATTTTGATTATGACAAATACATGCACCTGTTACAGGAAATGGATCTGGATCCAAAGCAGAAGGTACGCGAAATGTCATCCGGTATGATGGCAAAACTGAAGATTGTTGCTACCCTTTCAAGGAATGCGGAAGTCATTATGTTAGATGAACCATTAAACGGCATCGACATCATTGCCCGTGAGAAGATCATCCACACGATCATTTCAAATATCTCAGATGACACCGCTGTTATCATGTCAAGCCATCTGGTTGATGAACTGGAAAAGATCATCGATCATGCCATCTTCATCAAAAAAGGCTCCTGTGTATTACAGGGAAATGCAGAAGAACTTCGTATCGCACAGGGCAAATCCATCGTCGATATGTATAAAGAAATCTACGCATAAACAGGGAGGTAATCTATTATGTTAAAAATGTTAAAATATGAATTTCGTCGTGGAATCTTTCCACTTATGATCATCGGAATCGTTATTGCCGCCATTGAACTTTATTTTATTTATGGAACTCTGACAAAAAATTCCAGCCACTCTGCTATTGCATTTGCACTACTTATCATTGCAGCTTTCTGTTGTTATCTGTTCGTATTGATCTACGGCATAATCAGTTACAGTCAGGATCTGAAAAACAAATCGGGGTATCTGGTCTTTATGGCACCTATATCCAGCTATAAGATCATCGGTGCAAAGCTTTTATCCATCCTGCTTACAGGTGCCATCATTGTTGCTGTAATTTTCGGGCTACTGGTATTAGACTCAAGTATGATATCTTCAACTTATCAATCCATTGGATCTTTCACTGATTTTATCAACACTGTCCTTGAGTTAAATGGATATACCCTGGGCGGCGTTATATTAAGATTGCTGGCATTTATCCTTGTATTCCTGATCCAGTTCTTTATGACGATCACACTTGCATATCTGGCAGTATCAATCTGCTCCACTGTGCTTCAGACCAAAAAGATCAAAGGCTTTATCAGCTTTGTGCTGTTCATCGTCTTCTATCTGATCCTTTCCATAATTGCTTCCAAGATTCCTCATCTTTCCAATCCGGGATCTGCTGCAACCTTTATGGAAGCAATGTATGCCATGATTCCACAGATCATACTTTACTTCGTCGTAATGGTGGCAAGCTATATCGGAAGCTCCATACTCCTCGAAAAGAAGATCAGCTTGTAAAACGGACGAACA
>DJPV01000093.1 GCA_002437435.1 Lachnospiraceae bacterium UBA6403
CTGATCGAAGCAGGCATAGAGATGCGGCATAATACCGAGAACTGTAATGTACCGATGTACCGGACAGATATTGACTGTGAACCGGCAGGTATGTTCTCAGGAAAGATGGTCGTCAGCATGCGTCCGATCCCATATCATCAGTTAGTAAAAGCAGTAACGGTAACAGCGAGACTTCCAAAGGTGCATGGGTCACCGATCCATATCGGAGATCCGTCCGTGATCGGTATACAGGATATTAACAAACCGGATTTTGGAGATGCTGTAACCATCCACGAGGGTGAAGTTCCTGTATTCTGGTGCTGTGGTGTGACTCCACAGTCGGTTGTAATGAATTCCAAACCGGAATTTGTGATTACCCATGCACCCGGACATATGCTGATAACAGATATCAAAAATGCAGATCTGAAGGACTAGAGCAACAAAAGAAACAGGAAAAAAGATAGCACGACAGGAAAAATATATATAAATATTTCAAATGAATTAGATTCAGAAAAGAAGGTGGCTTACATGAAAAAAGTAGATCTGAACTGTGATTTAGGTGAGAGCTTTGGAGCATACAAGATCGGTCTGGATGGAGAGGTCATCCCATACATATCATCTGCAAATATTGCCTGCGGGTTTCATGCCTCGGATCCGGTCGTAATGGCACATACGGTAGCAATGGCAAAAGAACATGGCTGTTCGGTCGGTGCACATCCGGGATTCCCGGATCTTATGGGATTTGGAAGAAGGCAGATGCAGATCACACCGGAAGAAGCGAAGGATTATATCATTTATCAGGTGGGTGCGCTTGCAGCATTCTGCAGGTCACAGGAAATCCGGATGCATCATGTCAAGCCGCATGGGGCGTTATATAATATGGCAGCCGTTGACTATTCTCTGGCAAGGGCTGTCTGTGAAGGAATCTATGTGGTAGATCCGGAGCTTGTTCTGCTGGGTCTGGCAGGTAGTGAACTCTTAAAAGCGGCAGAAGATACCGGCTTACGATATGCGAGTGAAGTCTTTGCAGACCGTGCTTATAATGAGGATGGAACCCTTGTATCGAGAAAACTTCCCGGTGCAGTTATTACCGATGAAGAACTTGCCGTACAGCGAGTCCTTCGAATGGTGAATGTACAGAAAGTAACCTCGATAACAGGACAAGATATCACGATACGGCCGGATTCTATCTGTGTACATGGGGATAATCAGAAGGCCTTACAGTTTGTACAGAAGATTCGGGATGCTTTGATCAAAGAGCAGATCGAGATAAAACCATTTTAGACAGTGAGCAGAGATTTGATTAGTAGCAAATCAGACGATATCTCTAGCTGATATAGGAGAAAATACCATGGGAGAGAATAATAAGATGAATGTAGCGCAGATGTTGATTAAAAGTCTGGAACATGAAGGCGTAAAATACATATTTGGCATTCCGGGAGAAGAAAATCTCGATGTTATGGATGCATTAAAAGATTCCAATATTTCATTTATAACAACAAGACATGAGCAGGGAGCAGCATTCATGGCGGATGTTTATGGACGACTGACAGGAAAAGCAGGCGTATGTCTGTCGACACTTGGACCCGGTGCGACGAATCTGATTACAGGAGTGGCGGATGCAAACAGCGACGGTGCTCCGCTCGTAGCGGTCACAGGACAGCTCGGGACGGATAAGATGCATCTGACTTCTCACCAGTATCTGGATCTGGAGGCATTGTTTAAGCCGATCACGAAGCGGACAAAGATGATCATGCGTCCGGAATCTGTAAACGAGATTGTTCGTTTGGCATTCAAATATGCGGAGAGTGAGAAGCCGGGTGCAACGCATATCAATCTGCCGGAGGATATTGCAAAGGAAGAAGTGCCGGAAGGTGTATCCCGTAAATTTATCACGACAGCACCGAAGAATAAAGAATATGCAGATATTGAAAGCATTGAGCATGCTGCTGCTGCGATCTTTCAGGCAGAGCATCCGGTCATCCTTGCCGGACATTCGGCTGTCCGGGCAAAGGCATCAGAGGCGTTGACGGAATTTGCAACGAATCTGAAAATTCCTGTTGTAAATACAATGATGGCAAAAGGAATTATTCCATATGATAATCCGTATTCGATGTGGACGATTGGCATTCCGCAGAAGGATTACCAGAATGTGATACTGGAAAAGGCGGATCTGATCATTGCAGTCGGTTATGACATTGTCGAATTTGCACCGATCAAATGGAATCTGAAGGATGACCACAAGATCATTCATATTGATTCCCGTCCATCCCATGTTAATAAATTATATCAGCCTGTGACAGAGGTGATCGGAGATATCAGTGATTCGTTAGAGAAGATCGGTAACCGATGCCATCGGACGAAGGAACCGGAACAGGCTCTGGCGATAAAGAAGCGGATGAGTGAGGAACATGAGCAGTATGAAAATGATATGGCATACCCGGTTAAGCCACAGAAGATCTTATGCGATATCCGATCCGTCATGGGCAAAAAGGATATTCTGGTATCTGATGTAGGGGCTCATAAGATGTGGATATCCAGACATTATAACTGTTATGAACCAAATACATGTCTGATCTCAAATGGTTTTGCAACGATGGGCATATCGGTTCCCGGTTCGATTGCAGCAAAGATGTTATACCCGGATAGAAAAGTGCTCGCTGTTACAGGTGATGGTGGATTTATGATGAACTGTCAGGAGATTGAGACAGCAGTTCGGATGAATATTCCGATCGTGGTTCTCATTATGCGGGATGACAGTTATGGATTAATCAAATGGAAGCAGGATGATCGATTTGGCGAACACTGTTTTGTAGACTTTACAAATCCGGATTTTGTAAAAATGGCAGAGAGTATGCATGCGGTCGGACTTCGTGTAGATAAAACAGAAGATTTGAAGAATGTTCTGGAACAGGCGTTTGCATCAAAAAAAGTCTGCATAATCGACTGTCCGGTCGACTATGCAGAAAATACAAAACTGACAGAACATCTGAAACAGGTGATTGCAGAAACGGAAACGACAGGAAGTGCCGTATTTACAGCGAAAAAATAACGGCTATGGGGATAGAAACAGACGCAGAGCGAAGCATTCTTTTTTTGATATGATCAGACCGGCAGAATCTATTACAATGTCTTAGTAATCCTGAAAAATACGAATTATTATTATATTTTTTTAGTCTTTGTCATGTATTCTTTAAAGGAGGCATGCAGACTTCGTTCGATATTTGGAACAATAAGACCATTTTCATTATTCTGCCATACTGCCTGTAGAAAGAATGAATATCCGGTCAGAAACCGATTCTTTGTAAAGGCATCGGTTTCTTCCTGATCCTGAAAACGATATAATTCAATATCATCATGATATAGAATTTCGCCAGCGGTGTGGAATTGTTTATCCGTACAGTACCATTTGTAGATGCCGTTAAAGGTTGTACGACAGTACCATCCAAGGAAAGTAAAACCTTTATAGCGGAAAGGATTCTTTGCCAATTTTACAACCGCATTACCATTGTATTTTTTATTTGGACGAAATTCGATTGATTTTTCCCGGATCGATTTATTCAATCCAAAAGTGAATAACCGACAGCTAAGATTTTTATTTTTGGCAGAGGAGGCATAGATCAGGTTAAATGGTTCTTTCTTAAAATGCGAATCTACAAGATTATATTTCTTTTCAACAGAATGAATTGCATTCAGTATGAAATCATTGGAGACTTTCCTTTTTTCATCCAGAATTTGATTTACCTTTCCGTAATCGATCTCTTTTTCTGATTTTGTGCTGTCATAGTTTTTTGTAAAACGTCGATCTTCTAATTCGAAAGTTTTTAAAATCGTGTTAACCTTATCCCCATGTCTTGCGCCAACATAAAATTGTTTCTCAAATAAGATCGAGAATGCACAGGCATGGAATGAATTAGTAAAAATGTATTCTGCCTGTTCAATATATCCAAGCCATTCATCCGGACCGGCATTATAGATAACCCTGTAATCGCCTTCTTCCGGAAGATGGACATTGCTTACATAAGAGGACAGGATGATAAGCTCCAAATCTTTTTCCTCTGCAAATGCCAGAGCCTTATTAATGGTGTCGATTGCACGCTCCATCACAGCATAGAGCAGGACATATTTGCGTTCCTGATTTCTAGGTGGAAGTGCAATATCATGCCAGAACTTTTTATCCTTCAAGAACACAGGATCCAATACCACTGGAACATCTTTTCCGGTCAGTTCATGAATATGTTCGGCGAAACTAGGCTCTCTTGCAGCAATTGCCTCAAATGGGGTTGTATATTCAATAAATTTTTTTTCCTGTTCTTTTGTCCATCCATTAAAAACACCACGGCTGACTGCGTATCCTATCTTAGGGGCATTTTTCATAGGCTCGGTAGCAAGAAAAAAGCCGCGGTCAAAACCCTTATCCTGATAGTATTGCCAGATAACGTCCGTTACACAAATGTAGCAGTCGAAATCCAATTTCTGATTATCCAGATCGTCATGATGATAAGTTTCTTTGGTACGGACATAATGAGCATTAATAAAGTTTTCAAATTTTTGATACCGCTTCGGCCATACTGTGTACAGCGTAACATACTTTTTAAGTGTAAGCATTTTCTGGTTATGCTTATGCGTCCAGACCATTTGTTCATCTTTTGTAAGATTTTTTGGCATTACTTCGGTCAGGACTTTGTTGTAGCCATGCTGCAGATAAAAATGCAGAGGATAGATCGGATCATATTCTTTGTTATTGTAGATGGGCATATAGTCAATGACTGTACTTTCGATTCCATGATCTAATAAAAATTGCTGGAAAGCAAATGTGTGTAAAGGACACGCAAAATTGAGAGATTTTGTATGTGTATTTATTGAAATTATTCCCGTCTTCAAAATGATAGTTCCTCCCTGAGTCTAATTTATTAACCTTAACTGACAGTATATATAATTATATTATCGTATTAATATATATAAATCAAGCGAAAAAGGCTAATCTGGATATGTGTTGTGAGAAAACATTAGCCGATATCTTTCATGGTGAGCTGGATTCGTTTTTTTGCAAGATCCACGCCCATAACCTTAACTGTCACGATGTCACCAACGCTTACGACATCCAATGGATGTTTGATGAATTTGTCCGACATCTGAGAGATGTGAACCAGACCGTCTTGATGTACACCAATATCAACAAATGCACCGAAATCGATTACGTTACGGATGGTTCCTTTTAAGATCATGCCTTCCTTTAAGTCCTTCATTTCAAGGATGTCACCACGCAGGATTGGCTGTGGCATTTCACTTCTTGGATCTCTAGCCGGTTTTTCCAGTTCTTTTACAAGGTCGGTGACAGTTACGATTCCGACACCCAGTTCTTTTGCAAGCACTTTGATATTTCCTGCGGCTTTTGTGATACCCCTTAACTGACCGGATGCAAGATTGTCCATGGAATATCCGAGATGCTTGATCAGTGTTTCGGCAATTTCATAGCTTTCCGGGTGTACAGAGGTAGCATCCAGCGGATTTGTACCACCGGAGATCCTCATAAATCCGGCACACTGTTCAAATGCTTTCGGACCAAGCTTTGCAACCTTTAACAGTTCTTTTCTATTCTTAAAACGACCATTCGCTTCCCGGTATTCTACGATATTTTTTGCGAGTGTTTTTGTAATACCGGAGATATGTTCCATCAGAGGAGCAGAAGCAGTATTCAGATCCACGCCAACCTGGTTTACGGAATCTTCCACAACAGCGTCTAACGCTTCCGTCAGTTTCTTCTGGTTCATGTCATGCTGGTACTGACCAACACCGATCGCTTTCGGATCGATCTTAACCAGTTCCGCGAGCGGATCCTGAAGTCTTCTTGCAATCGAAGCAGCACTACGCTGACCAACATCAAAGTTCGGGAATTCTTCGGTTGCAAGTTTACTTGCAGAATAGACGGATGCTCCGGCTTCATTTACGATCACATACTGAACCTTTGTATCCAGTTCATGGATAAGAGCTGCAATGACCACCTCGGATTCACGGGAAGCAGTTCCATTTCCGACAGAGATCAGTGAGATATTATATTTTTTGATCAGATCCTTTAAGATCTTCTTTGATTCTTCCACCTTGTTCTGAGGAGCGGTCGGGTAGATGACTTTCGTAGCAAGAACCTTTCCTGTTGCATCAACGACTGCCAGCTTACATCCGGTACGGAATGCAGGATCCCAGCCCAGAACGACATGACCGTTGATCGGTGGCTGCATTAAGAGCTGCTTTAAGTTACTGCCAAATACTTTGATAGCACCATCTTCGGCAGCTTCCGTCAGGTTGCTTCTGATATCACGTTCGATGGATGGAGCGATCAGTCGTTCGTAGCTGTCAGCGATTGTGTCCTTTAAGATGTCATTTGTATTTGGATTATTCCGTACGACCACTTCCCGGATCAAATAGCCGATGATCTCATCAACCGGGGCTTCAATCTTAACAGAGAGGAATTTTTCCTTTTCACCACGGTTAATGGCAAGTGTGCGGTATCCGGTCATTTTGCGGACGGGAGTACTGAAATCATAATACATTTCATATACAGACTCTGCCTCAGGATCTTTTGCAGCAGTTATAAGGACACCTTTATCCATTGTCCTGTTGCGTATCTCAGTTCGATATTCGGCATTATCCGAAATGGATTCTGCGATAATGTCCATAGCTCCGGCGATTGCTTCTTCTGCGGAGTGTACTTCTTTTTCTTCTGATACATAGGTGAGAGCTTCTTCCATGATCGGTTTGTTTGTCATCTGAAGAGAGATGATATTTGCAAGCCCCGTAAGTCCCTTGCTCTGTGCGATCGTAGCACGTGTTTTTCTTTTTTGCTTATATGGACGGTACAGATCTTCAACAGCCACCAGAGCTTCGGCAGCCAGAATGGATTGCTTCAATTCGTCGGTGAGCATACCCTGTTCTTCGATCGATGCGATGACCTTTTCCTTTCGGTCTTCCAGACCTCTGAGGTAAGTGAGCCGTTCATCCAGAGTACGAAGCTGCTCATCATTTAAAGCGCCGGTAGCTTCTTTTCTGTATCTTGCAATAAAAGGAATTGTATTTCCCTCATCTATCAGTTTAACGGCAGCGGCTACCTGCTCCTGCCGACACATAAGTTCCTGACTGATCTTTAAAATAATATCCATAATCGTGAAACCTCTTTCTTTGTTTGTTTGTTTCATTTTTCCGACAGACAATTACGGAACATTCGATATAATCTCATATCCAGACATAATTTTGTAATTGTTTGTTACCGGAAAGCAGAATTTAGTATATGCGAAATTTCGGCAGGATTCAAGGCTGGCGGCAGACAAATTATAGAAAAGTATCAAATAAAAAGTATGGACTGATAAAAAAAGAAGTATCTATAAAATGACAGATTTGCTGGAAAGATATGTAAGGCTGTGTTATACTGAAACAGACACAAGGTGTGGGTGGACATGTCCGGTTATGTCATATAAAATGCCCCGAGGGGATGGAATGGAGCAGAACATGCAGGGTTTTACAAATACATCAGATGGAAATGAAACAGTTTCTTATATAGAAGATGTCAGTTGTCAGACAGATTGTGTGGAGGTTGCGATGGCATTTGCAAAGAAATGTCATCAGGGACAGACACGTCTTGGAAGAGATGGCAAAGTGCCATATTATGATGAACATATACTCGGTGTTTATCATATATTAAAGGATGAATGCCATGTAGAGGATGAAGCTGTACTTGTAGCTGCATTATTGCACGATACGGTAGAAGATACGGACTGTACATTTGAAGATATTGAACAGGTCTTTGGTACGGATATCAGAGATCATGTATATTTATTAAGTAAACTCCAAGGAGAGACCTTTTCCGATTATTCTAAACGTCTTTTTGACCACGCTCCGGCACAGGTTATCATGATCAAACTTGCAGACAGACTGCATAATCTAAGAACTATCCTTTTTGTATCCAATCGTAAATGGATCCAGAGAAAAGTAAATCAGACTTATACCGATATCCTTGACCGGTTGGAACAGGTAAAGGAGAATCTAGGAGAGGACTATGCTTCAGAGATATCCATGTTAAAAGATAAAATTATCAAACAGCTCGCTGTTGTTCAGGCAGAATTGGACAAGGAGCGTGGTTAATAAATAAGAAATCTGCCCTTGGTGAAATATCCAAGGGCAGATTTCTTATTAGTTAGACATTTTCAATCTGCCAGTCGATCGGTTCGACGCCGTGTTCGATCAGGAAGTTATTCGTTTTGCTGAAAGGCTTGCTTCCCCAGAAACCACGATAGACAGACAATGGACTTGGATGTGGAGCCTTTAAGATCAGATGGTTCGGATTGTTTAACATCGAAGCCTTTTTCTGCGCATAAGACCCCCATAAGATGAATACGATCGGACGATCCTGACGGTTTAGGATCTCCATACAGGCATCCGTAAATTGTTCCCAGCCATGTCCCTGATGGGAATTGGCCTGATGTGCCCGGACGGTCAGAACGGCATTTAACATCAGGACACCCTGTTCAGCCCATTTGACGAGATAACCGTTATTTGGGATATAGCAGCCCAGATCGTCATGAAGCTCCTGATAGATATTCGCAAGGGAAGGTGGAATATCGACACCCGGCTTTACACTGAAACTCAGACCATGCGCCTGTCCTACATTATGGTAGGGGTCCTGTCCGATAATGACACATTTGACTTTTGACAATGGCGTCAGATGAAAAGCGTTGAAGATATCATCAGCAGGAGGAAAGATTTCTCTTGTGGCATATTCATGTCCAACGAAGTTAAATAGTTCTTTATAATATTCTTTTTTATATTCGGGCTTCAGTTCCGGAGCCCAGTCATTTGAAATTGCTGGCATAATTCAGACTCCTTATCAGCATAGTATGAAAGACGCGATATTCGTTTCGATGGGATATTCTGCATCCCGGGAACAAAATCGTATCATATATGATTACTTTTAAGAATAGTGTAGCATAAACAATATTTAAAGTAAATTTTAAGGCGTAATTTTTCGTTGAAACATTGTCAGGAAGACGACTTTGTGGTATCATCTTTTCAAATGAAATTTTTTGCAGAAGGGGTGCTGATAATGGAGAAAGCATATAAGACGATGAAGACTTCAGGCGCGATGAATATTGCATTAGGCGTGGTAGTTCTGGTGCTTGGACTTGCATCCGGTATATTGATGATCGCATCAGGTGGTTGCCTTTTGAAGAACAAACGTCATATTGTATGGTAGGAATGATAATTCTATGCACGCGGATACAGGGATAACAGTTGCCGCGTGCATATTTTCTGTAAAAATAGGGTTGACAGACGGCGAGGCGCTGTGTTAAAGTCGGTATAGATAATACGAAGAAGAGGAATAGTAGGATCTATGAAGCATTCAGAGAACTGCCGGTTGGTGTGAGACAGTAGTGGAACAGATTTGAACTCGCCTCAGAGTAGCCCGCTGAAAGAAAGTAGGATGGGATGGAACCTGACCATTATAGCAGGAGGATATAAGAGATTCATATCTGTATCTGTAACGAGAGCATACAACATGTATGAAATAGAGTGGTATCGCGTATAACTTACGTCTCTATAAGTGATGAGATGTAGGTTTTTTTATTGCCATATTTTATGCAATATATGAATCAGAGAACAGAAGCCGTTACAGGATCTTATACAGAAAACAGAAACAGGAGGTTAAACATGAAGAATTTTGAGCATTACAAAAGAGGCTATTACATGCCGCCGGAAAAGTCTACAAAATGGGTAGAAAAAGAGTATATTGATAAGGCACCGATCTGGTGCAGTGTAGATTTAAGAGATGGAAATCAGGCGCTGATCGTTCCTATGAATCTGGATGAGAAACTGGAGTTCTTCAAAGAACTTGTACGGATTGGTTTCAAAGAGATCGAGATCGGTTTCCCTGCAGCATCGGAAACGGAATATGAGTTCTGCCGTACCCTGATCGAGAAGGATATGATACCGGATGATGTAACTATTCAGGTACTGACACAGGCAAGACCACATATCATTAAGAAGACATTTGAAGCAATCGACGGTGCAAAGCATGCGATCGTACATCTGTATAATTCAACATCCTATGCACAGAGAACACAGGTATTTAAGAAATCCAAAGAAGAGATTTTACAGATTGCTGTTGATGGAGCAAAACTGTTGAATCAGATGGCAGAAGAACATGGAGTAAACTATCCGTTTGAATATTCACCGGAGAGCTTTACCGGAACAGAGATCGACTATGCACTGGAAGTATGTAATGCAGTTATCAAAGAATGGAAGCCTACCCCGGATCGTAAGGTTATCATCAACCTGCCTGCAACCGTAGAGATGTCACTGCCGCATGTATATGCAAGCCAGATCGAGTACATGAGCGAGCACCTGATCGACAGAGAAAATGTTATCCTTTCCTTACATCCACACAATGACCGTGGCTGTGGCGTAGCGGATGCAGAGCTTGGTATCCTTGCAGGCGCAGACAGAATCGAAGGAACTTTATTTGGAAATGGTGAAAGAACCGGTAATGTGGATATCATCACACTTGCGATGAACATGTTCACACATGGAGTTGATCCAGAACTGGATCTGTCCGACATACCAAAGCTGACAGAATTATACGAGCGCGTGACAAATATGCATGTATATGAACGTTCTCCATATACAGGAAAATTAGTCTTTGCAGCATTCTCAGGATCTCATCAGGATGCGATCGCAAAGGGTATGAAGTACAGAGAAGATCAGGGAGACGGTATGTGGACAGTACCATATCTGCCGCTGAATCCGGAAGATATCGGAAGAAAATACGACGGAGATGTTATCCGTATCAACAGTCAGTCAGGAAAGGGTGGTATCGGTTATATTCTTCAGTCCAAGTATGGATTTGATCTTCCGCCTAAATTCCGTGAGGATCTTGGCTACACAGTTAAGGATGTATCGGATAAGGCACATAAGGAATTATCCGCTGCTGAAGTTTTGGATATTTTCCAGCGCACATATGTCAATATCGAATCTCCTGTTCAGATGTTAGAGTGTCATTTCATTCAGGGAGATGGAATCTCAACTGAGATCACGATCATGAAATATGGTGAGAAGAAAGTATATCATGGTAAGGGAAATGGCCGTCTGGATGCTGTCAGCAATGCAATTAAGAAGCATTTTGACATCGACTTCAAGATCATCTGTTATGAGGAGCATGCATTACAGGTAGGTTCTAACTCACAGGCAGTAGCTTATGTAGGTCTGGAAGGAAAAGACGGAACAGTTACTTGGGGCGCAGGTATTAAGGATGATATCATTGATGCATCTGTATATGCTTTAATTTCAGCAATCAACAGAACAGGCGTGTTATAAAAAGATAAAAGAATAAAATATAAAGAAAAAAGCTGAACCAGACTTATGAAGTCTGGCTCAGCTTTTTGTAGCAGTAGCCGATAATATCTTTTCGAGTTACGATACCGATGAATTTATTGTGGTCGTCTACCACCGGAACAAAGTTTTGCGCCATCGCACGAGCAATCAGATCTTCCATATTCGAGTTGATCGATACGGAGGCATATTCGAATTTCTTCGGGATATCGGATAATCGGATATCTTCAGATTCGGACAGATGGTTCAATCCGGCTTTCTTACAGAACCAGAGGATGTCACCTTCGGTGATTGTTCCGACATATTCGCCATTGCCGGACAGGATCGGGATTGCCGAATATCGATGAATCTCCATCTTTTCAAGAATCTGTCTTAAGGTAAATGTATCTTCTATGAATGCAACTTCGCTCTTAGGAGTCAGAAAAAATAAAATGTTCATGGGTCAGGGTAAATCCTCCTTTATGTAAATATATCATGTATAAAGTTCATATCTGCCGGCTTTTTGTTATATCGTTACCTGCTTTTTCTATTATAGAAGAAGTGGACATGGTTTGCAATTTACAATCTCTTAATTTTGTTTGAAAAAAGTGTGACAGATATCAGAAAAATACAGTGAAAAAACTTCGGGTTGTTTAATAAGGGGTTATTTGTTAAAATAAATACAAGTGCAAGCTGGTGCGTGTACATTTACAGACAGGAGGAAAGCTATGGCTGCGGATAACGTATATGATGAAGATCAGGAATATCTGATCGAAGCGCGTGATACAATCTCCGAATTAGAAGATTTAAAAGATAAGCTGGAGGAGATCAAGCTGCTCCAGAAGAAAAATAAACGGGCGATCGTCCGGGAAGAACGGGCGGCCAGCGATGAGATCAGTGCCACGTTAAAGAAACGGAAAGAGCAGATCGCTGCAAGCTATGACAGACAGATCGACGTAAATAATTCCAAGATCCGTCAGGTGCAGACAAAGAAAGATAAAAAGAAAAGCCAGAGAATGGAAGACCGTATCAATAAGGAGACGGCGGATATCCGGGAGGAGAATCGCCAGTTGAATGCGGCGATCAAGACTTTATTCAAAAAGAACCATGTTCCATCATTCTGTAATACAAAGATGTATTACTGCCTGTTCTCACCAAAAGGCATGAGTGAACTTCTGGAATTGCTTTTGATCTTATTGGCTGCATGTGGAGGAATTCCGGCAGCTGTGATCGCAATTCTGTTAAATACAAAGTTTAAAACGGGAAGTCATACAGCGATGTGTGTGTTGATCGCAGCATTGATCATAATTGCAGAATTTATTATTTATTTCATTGTGTTCAATCTGACTAAGGTGAAGCACAGAGATCTGATCCGGGAGGGAAGAAAGACCCGTGATAAGATCATAGCAAATGAGAAGGCAGTAAAAGCAATCAAGAATTCAATTGCAAAGGATAAGGATGAGAGCATTTACAGACTGGGTAAATATGATAAAAAGATCCAGGAGTTAGAGGATGCAGGTGGAGCAATCAGTGATGAGAAGCTGGATGCACTTCGTACTTTTGAGAAAGAAACCAAGCAGTTGATCACGGATGAGATTACCGGACGCAGAAAAGAGAAGATGGACCGGTTGAAATCCGAACGTGATACACTGGAAAATGATTTCAGTGATACACAGAAGAAGATATCCGAATACGAGCTTATGATAACAAACAAATATGAGACATATCTTGGAAAGGATTTTTGTACAGAAGAAAAGTTATCTGATCTGATCTCAATTATGGAAGAGGGATCAGCAAGTACAGTATCAGAAGCTATCAAAGTTTATAAAGGAGATGACAGATGATGGTCGGCGTAGACGAGTGCTCTGCCGATGTATTCAGCCATCTGTTTAACTGTATATAACCGGGTGTTCTGGAGTAGATTTGCTCCTGCATTCCCGGAGAGATTGACGATTCCGGTAATAGACATATCGCCTATTGCCGGAAGTTTTTTATTTACCCCTTTTCCGGGAAACAGGTGGGAATTTGTGATGGTAACCATTCCCATATCCTTGGACATGCCGAGAGAAGCATCTACAGCAATTACAAATGGATCATCGAAATCCGCATAGATATGATCGATCGTATCTCGGATATTAAGA
Organism: Lachnospiraceae bacterium UBA6403; assembly: GCA_002437435.1. GTDB lineage: Bacteria > Bacillota > Clostridia > Lachnospirales > Lachnospiraceae > Coprococcus. The sequence continues at coordinate 13,476 of DJPV01000093.1, forward strand.
GCGTGAACAGGATACTCTAATGTTCCGGCAACCTGATATGTTGTATCGTGTGCGAGAATGTAGTCGCCAACTAAAGGCCCAAGTGCATCTCCTGTTGCACGGTCTGTTCCGATACAGATCACGACGATATCTTTATCGTAACCATCCATATCATGGATTAATTCTATGATTCGTTCTCCAAGTTTGTGGCATGTATGAGCCTGTGTTGGATTGAAGTATTCTGTTTTTCGTTTTTTTACATTCTTACTGATATTCATAAACACCTTCCCCAAAATGTATCTTACTATAAAGTATTACCCGGATTGATAAAGTTTACACAAACCTGAAAAATAAAATGTCGAAATACTCAAAAAGAAAAAATATGGATTGCCATATCTGTTGACAAAATTTGATAAGTACAGACTGTTCCAAATGCTATTATCAGAACAAATCTAAAAAGAGTGCTTTCGGAATGAGCCGGAGCCGATAATAATTATGGGGGAGTGTAATCATGATAGAGATCGTGTATGACAAGACTACAGCGGAGAAAAATGCAAAAAATGAAATGCATTACAGAATGCCGAAAAATATCAGACAAATAGGAAATGCTCCAGATAAAAAGAAAATATACATAGAAGACTATGTAATGACATTCCTGCGTAAGATTGCAGAGCCCGGCAATACGACCTCCCGTGGAGCTATCCTCCTCGGAGAATATTTTAAAGACGGCGAGACAGAGACTTTATTTATCAGCGGAGCAGTAGAAGCACAAAATCTGGAATTCGATGTTGATCAGATTAAATTTGATGACCATATCTGGAGCAGACTTTACGCAGAGATCAATAAATATTTTGAAAATTTGTCAGTTGTCGGATGGTTTCTTTCTCGTATGGGATTTTCCACAGATGTCAATGATAAGATTACGAGACTGCATCTGGAGAATTTCAGAGGCAGGGATAAAGTTTTGTTTGTTATGGATTCGTTGGAATGCGATGATGCTTTTTATGTATGTGAGAAAAACCGTTTAATGCGGCAGCGGGGATATTACATATATTATGTTCGAAATGAAGCTATGCAGAATTATATTATCAGTCGAAAAAATATGACAACGGAGGACAAGGATCAGGCAGCCTTGCGGAAAGATGCAGAACTTGTAAAAAATTTTCAGGCAATGCGCAGTGAACATCCAAAGAAAGAGAAGACTCAGAAAAGCAGATCCTATATGAAGTATGCAGTTGCATCTTTTGCGGCTGTATTTGCCTTATCAATGGGAGCTGTTGTATCAGGAAGCTATGATAAGATGAAAAATATAGAGTCAACGATCCGAAAGATGGAATTGCAGAATGACGATTCAGATGTGCAGGTATTTTCAAATAGCAATACGGAGCAAACCATCTATACGAAGGATATCGACCGGGAGAATACAGAAGCCGAAAACGGAGATGCTTCGACAACATCAGCGGAGAATGGAACAAATGTAGAAAATACAGAAAGTGACAGTACCAGAACTGAAAACGAGAGGGCTGAGAATACGCCTGCTGCTACGAATGTGGGAACGGAAGAAACATCCACAACAGAAACAATATCAAATGGAGCGGTTGAATATTATACTATTGAAGAAGGTGATACATTGATGAGTATATCTTTGAAGATGTACAAGTCTCCTAATTATGTAGATGCACTGATGAATGCTAATGGGATAAAAGAAGGAGATACAATTTATCCGGGAGAAAAAATAGCTATTCCATCTGTAAACTAAAGATGGTATACTATCCACGAAAGAAAATTCCATAAGGTGACAGAGGTAACATATGGCAAAAGAGATAGAAGAAAAAAAGAACCGCAGGAAGCTTTTGGCACATGTAAAAGCAAAACGCGCAGTGGAAAGAGAACAGGCAGATGACGAGAACCACAATGTGATCGAGGTAACACCGGGAATCTCTACAAGAGTAAAGGTGCTTATCGTGGTACTGGTGATCCTGATTGCTGCGGTAGTGGTCGTATCTGTAAGGAGATATATTAATACAAGAGAATATAAGGGATATGATGTAGTATCTTCTGTAGAAACAAATGGAGACAATATCGCAGATTACATCATGTTCAGTGACAATGTATTAAAAGTAACGAAAGATGGTGTCTCATATATTGATGCAACAGGTAATACAGTTTGGGACTGCAGTTATGCCATGAAGATGCCACAGGTCGTTGTAAATGGTGATTATGCGGCAGTGGCTGATATGAATGGGCGAGATGTATATATATTCAACAAGTCCGGAAAAGTAAGTAATCAGACACTGAACTATGATATTACAAATATAGACATTGCTTCGCAGGGTGTATATGTAGTGATTCTGTCGGGTGAAAATGAAAATTACATCAATGCATATGACAAGGACAGCAAAGAAATCTATGAGATGAAGACTTCTATAGAGAATAGTGGATATCCACTTGATATTGCTGTATCGGATGATGGGCAGAAGTTGTTTACCAGTTATGTAAAGGTAGATGGAACGACAGTGCCTGATTATCTGGCTGCATATAATTTTGGATCGGTAGGACAAAATGAGAATGCAGATCGATTGATGGGTGGTTTTACTTTTGATGACACTATCTTTCCTTATGTGGACTTTATAGATAATGATACGATCGCCTGCTTTGGTGATGACAGGATCGTGATCTATTCCATGAACGAAAAACCAAGCGAAAAAGCAGAGATCAGTCTGGATGGCAGGGAGATGTTAGGAGTATTTGCAAATTCCCATTATGTGGGATATATATCCGCAAATGCAGATACAACGGCGGGCAGATACCATATCTATATATATGATACTAACGGTAAGCTGGCGGCAGAAACAGATTATAATAATGCATTTTCAAAAATATATGCAACAGAAGATGAATTAATTATCGCCGGAGAATTTGACTGCAGTATTTATTATTTGAATGGCGCAAAGAAATTCTCAACAACATTTAGAAAGAATCTGATCGATATTGTTCCGTCTGGAAATAATTTGGAGTATATTGCAATATTTGAAAACGAAACAACGATTATAAAACTCACAATGAAGAATGAGAAGGAAAACAAATGAATTTATTAGTCCTTGGAATAGCGACTTTTATGTTGCTGTTGATGTTGCGTGGATATAGAATAGGTTTTTTTAAGAGTGCTGCCGGTGCAATTGGAATTGTACTGGCAGTATTCTTAACTGCACTTTTATATCCCGGTGTTAATAAACTGCTGTGTGAGCAGACAACGCTGGATGATACGATAAAGTCCAATATAATAGAAAAATTTCAACTTCCCCAGGAAACGGAAGATATGAGCAGAAATCAGGAGATAGAATTGATAGACAAACTGGATCTTCCGGCCGGAGTCAGGGATTGGCTGATTGAGAATTGCAATGGGGAGAAGTACATCGAGACGGGTGTAAATAATGTTTGTGATTACATTGCTGAAACACTGACGGCCATGGTTATGCGTGGTATTTCTTATATAGTCACATTCATTCTACTGATTGTAGTGATTCATCTTTTGATTATGGTACTGGATGTGGCAAGCTATATTCCAATCGTAAAAGGTATTAATAAAGCAGGAGGAATTTTGTTTGGTGCAGGACAGGCGTTATTATTTATCTGGATCTTTATGGGGATAGTAACATTACTTTCAACATTTGATTGGGCTCTGCAGGTGATGAAAATGATCGATGAAAGTCCGGTTTTGGCATGGATATACAAAAAAGACATTTTCTTGAAAATAATTGTTGACATCTTGGAAAAGATTTAGTATAGTATCACTTGCTGGTCGCGAGAACAGCTTGAACAACAGAGAAAGATTGAAAATAATCAAAAAAGTTGTTGACAAATATAAATGATATGTGTTATTATTTCAGAGTTGCTGCTTAAGGCAGTAACGAACAACAGCGAACAGTTTCATGATGATTCTCATCTGGAAAGCATGCAGAACATCAAAAAAGAAATTAAAAAAGTTGTTGACAAAGAACATCGGATGTGATAACATATAGAAGTTGTCGCTGATGAGTTCGACAACAAAGAACCTTGAAAAATT